>JBJEVL010000209.1:0-8412 GCA_051884335.1 Akkermansia sp.
GGAAAAGACCGGGCGCATGGGCACCACGACACCCGCCGAAGCGCCCACCTACCGCCGCAGCAGGTACCCGCACCTCTTCACCAAGGCCGTCGGCTTCGACGAGTTTGATGCCAAGAAGCTGGCGAACATCGATGTGCCCGTGAGCAAGACCATCGAGAGCCTGCGCGCGGCCGCCGGGCGCTGCATGGACAAGGTGATGCTCGATGCCTTCCTGGGCACCTGCTACAAGGGCGAGACGGGCGGCACCACCGTGGCGTTCCCCGCCGCGCAGACCATCGCGGCCAATTATGTGGAGAGCGGCACGGCGACCAACAGCAGCCTGACCATCGGCAAGCTGCGCCGAACGCTCACCCTGCTCCAGAAAGCCGAGGCATGGAGCGAGGAGCGCCGCGCCTACGGCGATGAGCTGGTGCTGGCCTGCAGCAGCAGCCAGATTAACGCGCTGTTGCAGCAGCCGGAAATCACCAGCTACGACTACAACACGGTGCGTGCGCTGGCCGAGGGACGCATCGACAGCTTCATGGGCTTCAAGATCATCCGCACGGAGCTGCTGCCGCTGGCCGACGGGGTGCGCTCCTGCCTGGCCTGGGTCAAGAGCCGCGCCCAGTTCGGCATCTGGGACGACTTCAAGGTCAAGATCTCGGTGCGCGACGATTTGGACGAGACACTCCAGATCCGCGCGAAGTTTGCCTGCGGCGCCACGCGCTTGCAGGAGGAGGGCTTTGTGAAGATTCTCTGCACGGAGGCATAAGCCCCTGCCCCATGCGGCAAACCGAAACCCCGACTGCCCTTGACGGCGGTCGGGGTTTTGGGGTGGTGAACCCCGGGTTCGGAAAAGCGGCGCCGGGGGAGCGGTTGCGGGGAGATGAGCTCCGGGAGAGCGGCTGCGGACAGCGTTTTGGGGGGCGCTGCCGATGGCGGGAGCCCGCGCAGGAGCGGGGCGCCGGCGCTCAATCTGCGTCGTCCGGCGTGCGGCGGTAGGGGCCGTCGCCCACGCTCACCACCTCGATTTCCACCTCATGCACGCCGGCGCGCACAAAGTTCAGCTCGTGAGCCACGCTGCGGCTCACGTCGATGATGCGGTTCATGTGGAAGGGGCCGCGGTCGCAGACGCGCACGAGGCAGCTCTTGCCGTTGCTGTGGTTGGTCACGCGCACAACGCAGGGCAGCGGCAGGGTGCGGTGCGCCGCGTAGAACGAGCTGCTCTTGGGGCGCTCGCCCGTAGCGGTTGCGTTGCCGTGCGCCTCGTAGTACGATGCCTGCCCGCGCTCGCGGTAGTGCAGCGCCTCGGGAATGCTCATGGGGCGGAAATGGCGTCCGCGCAGGGTGTAGGGGCTGTTTTTGACCCCGGGGTAGGGGCGGGTCGGCTTGGGCTCCTCGGGCGGGCGGCGATGGCGGCAGCCCGGCAGGGGCAGCGCCGTCAGCACCGCCGCCGCCACCAGCATCCAAGCTGCGCACCGCGTATTCATCCGGCTCTCCCCCTGCGGCTCAGCGGCGGCTGCCCGCCGCTGCGAAAAAATCCTTCAAAGCGCCCAAATCCGCCGCCTGCGGGCGGTCGGCCTCCGCCACGGCAGCGCGCTGCGCCGCGTTGATAGCGGCGGCTCCCTTGGCGGCATAGGCCAGCATCTGCGCCATCTCCTCAGCCGTAAAAACAGCTTCCTCGCCGCTGCCCTGCACCTCCACATACTGCCCCTGCTCCGTCATCACGACATTCATGTCCACCTCGGCATCGCGATCCTCCGTGTAGCAAAGATCCAGCAGGGGCTCGCCCGCCAGCTTGCCCACCGACACCGCGGCGACCAGCTGGCGCATGGGATTCTTCTCCAGCACCCCGCTGCCCACCAAGCGGTTGAGGGCGATTTGCAGCGCCACGGCAGCACCCGTGATGCTCGCGGTGCGTGTCCCGCCGTCCGACTGCAACACATCGCAATCCACCCAAACCGTGCGGGCACCCAGTGCCTCCAAGTCCACGACAGCGCGCAACGAGCGACCGATGAGCCGCTGGATTTCCACAGAACGCCCGTCCACCTTGCCCGCGCTGCTGTCGCGCTTCTTGCGGTCGAGGGTGGAGTAGGGCAGCATGGCATACTCCGCCGTCAGCCAACCGCCCGACACCCGCTGATTCTTCATCCAACGCGGCACATCCTCCTCAATGGTGACGGCGCAGATAACCCGCGTGTTGCCGAAACAGGACAGCACCGAGGCCGTGGCATGCGGCGCAACATTGAGGATAAACTCCAAAGGGCGCATCTCATCCGCCCCGCGATGATCTTGGCGTTGCATGCCTCCCTTTTAGCACAAATGCCCGGGCGGCGCAAGTCCCCGGCTGTCTCCGGGCAAAAAAAGAGTCCCCGCGTTCGCGGCGGTCTCCGACGCCCCAAGCAAGGCTGCTGATGCAGCAGAACCGGCGCAAAAAAGAGCCACCACGCTCACGACGCTCTCCGGCGCCCCCACAAAGCCGGCGGAGCAGCAGAACAGATGCAAAAAAAAGAGCCACCACATTCGTGGCGGTCTCCGATCCCCCTCTCCGACGCCTGAGCGGTCGGGCACAAGGGGGAAAAATCTGCTTGCCGTGCTTCAGCGAACAACGGCGGGAGCCTCAGGGCAAGGGGGCAGGCTGTTGGCAGCAGCCGTGGCCGCGCCCATCGCCAGCAAACCGATCATCAGTGCAATGCTCTTCATGTTCTTGTTCTCCTTTCTTGCGGACTTTGTGCCGGGAAAAACCTTCGTCGCGGGCAGTATACATGATTTTTGCGTCATGTCAACACTAAAAATTCAAAAAAAGTGTTTTTTGCGCCTACAGAGCCCGATAGACCGATGAAAAAACCAAATGCGACAGCACACACGCGCAGGGGTTGACGCCGCAGAGGGCAGCGGGTAAGATGAAGTCATGAAACCGGAACCTGAGGAACAGTGCGATACCTGCGATTGCGAGCAGCCTAAGCCCGAGCAGGAATTTGCCACCGCTGTGGAAGAGACCCCCGAAGAAACAAACGCCGCGGTCGACGAGCTGGGGCGCTGGCGCGACAAAGCGCTGCGCACCGCCGCCGAGTACGACAACTACCGCAAGCGCAGCGTGCGCGAACGCGAAGAGTTCAACAAGTATGCCAACCGCAGCCTGCTGGAAGAGCTGCTGCCCGTGGTGGACAATTTCGAGATGGGCATGCAAATGGCGGGGCAGGACAGCTCGTCGATGATCTACATCGGCATGAGCATGGTGCAGAAGCAGTTGCAGGACTTCCTCGCCGGGCAAGGGGTGGAACCCATCGCCTGCGAGCCCGGCACACCCTTTGACCACAACCTGCACGAGGCCATCATGAGCGAGCCCTCCGAGCAACCCGAAGGCACCATCCTGCGCGTCATCCGCAAGGGCTACAAGCTGCGCGGGCGGCTGCTGCGCCCGGTCAATGTGGTGACAGCGGCCGCGCCCGAGCAGCCCGCCCCCGCCGAGAACGCCAACGCCTAACCCCGACCGAACCCGATGTCCAAGGATTATTACGAGGTGCTGGGCGTGGCGCGCGACGCGGACGATGCGACCATCAAAAAGGCGTATCGCAAGCTGGCGATGAAGTACCACCCCGACCGCAACCCCGACAACAAGGAAGCCGAGGAAAAATTCAAGGAGCTGGGCGAAGCCTACGAAGTGCTCAGCAACCCGGACAAACGCGCCGCCTACGACCGCATGGGGCACGACGCCTTCAAAAACGGCGGCATGAACGGCGCGGGTGGGGGCGGCGGCTTCGGCGGCTTCTCCGACCCGATGGATATCTTCGCCCAAATGTTCGGCGGCGGGTTCGGAGGCTTCGGCGGGCAGACGCGCCGCCGCCAGGCCGACCCGCGCCAACCCGGCAGCGACCTGCGCTACGACCTGGAACTCACGCTGGAAGAAGCGGTGCACGGCTGCGACAAGACACTCAGAATCGAACGCCTGGTGCCCTGCGACGCCTGCGGCGCCACGGGCTCCAAGGACGGCTCGGCGGGCTTCAAAACCTGCCCCACCTGCCACGGGTCGGGCGTCATCACCCGCCAAAGCGGCTTTTTTGTCCAGCAGAGCCCCTGCCCGACCTGCCGAGGCACGGGGCAGACCATCTCCAACCCCTGCCCCGCCTGCCGCGGCGAAGGGCGTGTGCACAAGGACGTGACCATCACCCTGCATGTGCCCGCAGGGGTGGACACGGGCACCAAGCTGCGCAGCAGCGGCAACGGCGATGCCGGCACCCACGGCGGCGAGACAGGCGACCTCTATGTGTTCATCGACATCAAGCCGCATGAGCTCTTCTCCCGCGAGGGTCAGGATCTGCACCTGAGCATGCCCGCGCCCTTCCTGACAGCGGCGCTGGGCGGCACCCTGACCGTGCCGACCTTCGACGGTCCCACCACCCTCAAGGTGCCGGCAGGCACCGGCAGCGGCACCATTTTCCGCGTGCGCGGCAAGGGCGTGCCCGCCCTCAAAGGCAGCGGGCGCGGTGACCTGATGGTGGAGCTGACGGTGGAGACCCCCGCCAAGCTGAGCAGCGCGCAGACCAAAGCGTTGCAAGCCTTCGGCGACACCCTCAAGGAGGCCAACCAACCCGAGACCACCGCCTTCCGCAAGCGCGCCGCACGCTACCTCAAGTAAGCCCGCCGCCGCCATGCACCGCTGCTACACCCCCGGCGCTGCGCTGACGCGCGGCAGCACGCTCACCCTGGAGGGCGAAGAGGCGCACCACGCCCTGCGCGTGATGCGCCTGCGCGAAGGCGACGCCTGCGAGCTTTTCAACGGCGAAGGCGCGTCCGCCCGCGCGCGCATCCTCTCCGTCGCGGGGGGCAGCCTGATGCTGGGCGATTGCGAACCGCTGCCCGCCCTGCCCCCCGTGGCAGAGCTCACGCTGGCGCTCGCCATCCCCAAGGGGTCGAACATGGATCTGATTGTGCAGAAGGCGGTGGAAATGGGCGTGGCGCGCATCATCCCCCTGCTCACCGAGCGCACCATCGTGCGGCTCAATGCCAAGGAAGGGCGCGCCAAGGCGCAAAAATGGCGGCGCACGGCGCTGGAAGCCTGCAAGCAGTGCGGGGTGAACCGGCTGCCCCTGGTGGAAGAGCCGCAGAGCTATGCCGCCTTCTTGCAGCGCCGTGACCTGCCCGCGCTGAAGCTGCACGCCGCCATCGTGCCCCACGCCCGCCCGCTGCGCGCGGTGCTGGAGGAAGCTCGCGGAGGCGAGCACCACGAGGCGCTCGTGCTCATCGGCCCCGAGGGCGATTTTTCCCCCGCCGAGTATGCTGCGGCGGAAGCAGCGGGCTACAGCCCCACCTCGCTGGGACCCATCATCCTGCGCGTCGAGACCGCGGTGTTCATGTGCCTGGCGGCGGCGCGCTACGCGCTGGACCCCGAGAGCTGCTGAACAAGTCCCTCTCCGCGCGCCGCCCCACAGCGCGGGCGAGACCTGCGCGCCACCACGCCGCCGCCCGGCAACAGAGCAATCCCGCCCCCTGCGGGCAGGCACGCCACATGCCCATCAGCCAGCGCGCGCGAGCCCTCCCCGTGAGAAAGAACCCGCCCGCCACCCAACAGCGCAGGCGGGCTCCTCCCGTAAAAGGAACCCGCCCGCCATCGCTCCGATGCCCTCGGCAGCCTTACAGGTGCATGGGCATGAGCACGTAGAGGAACTCGTCAGCCACGCGCATGACACCCGGGCTGGAAGAGTCGATCAGGTCGAGATACACCTCGCCCTCGCCCACAGCCTTGAGCGGCGCCAGCACATAGTCGGCGTTGAAGGCGATGGGCAACTCGCGACCGCTGTAATCGATGGGCACTTCCTCGCAGGCCTCGCCCATGTTGGCGCTGGACTGCACCTTCATCATGCCGGGCACAAAGTGGAAGCTCACCGTGTTGGACTTTTCGGCGGAGAGCAGGGAGACGCGGCGCACCGTCTCGTTGAGCTCCTGCGCCGAGAGGGTGATGCGCTCATTGTAACGGCTCGGAATCACCTGGCGGTAATTCGGATAATTGCCGTCGATGAGCTTCGTCACCAGCAGGGTATCACCGAAGTCAAAGGCCGCCTGATTGGTGGTGATGCGGATCTGCACCTCGCCGGCATCGCCCAGCAGGCGGTGCAGCTCGGCCACGGCGCGGCTGGGGATGTCGATGTCCACCGCCAGACTCTCCGGGAACTCCAGCTCATTCTCGAAGAGCGCCAAGCGGCGACCGTCGGTAGCTACCAGCGTCAGCTTGCCGTCGCGGAAACTCGTGTAGATACCGTTGAGCACATAGCGCATGCCATCGTTCGCAATGGCGAACTCCGTGTAGCGGAAGCCCTTGTTGAGCATGGCCTGCGGCACGCGGAACTCGCGCGACTCCTTGAACACCGGCGTGCCGGGGAACTCGTCGGCCGACAGACCGTTGAGCTTGAACTGCGCGCGGTTGCAGCGGATAGTGGCCACCGTGCCCGAAACCTCCACCGTCACCTCGCCGTCGCGGAGCTCGCGGATGATGCTCTGCAGCTTCTTGGCCGGCAGGGTGATAGCACCCGCCTTCTCCACCATGCAGGGCACCTGAGTGGCGATGATGAGCTCCATGTTGGTGGTCTTGAGGCGCAGCGTGCCCTCCTTCGCCTCCAACCACACGTTGGAGAGAATGGGCATGCTCGGGCGGGTGGATACCACGCCCGCCACCTTGTTCAAGCCGTCCAGCAACACTTGTTTCGCGAGGGAGAATTTCATAAATGTCCTTTGTTGCATCATATTGTAGCGTCCCGCGCGCGTGATGGCAAGCGAAAAGAAGCCCCAATCGCAACATTAGAGAGAGTTTGTGCGCCGACACCCCCATATCTTGCGTTCTGCCATCCTCATTTCCCACACAGCGGCTCTTTTTCTGCCCGGGGAGAGCGCCGCAATCCTTCGGAAAAGCGAAAGAAAAGCATCTGCCTCCGCGCCGAAGCTCAGCGGGCGCTGCCCGCCGGCTCCTCTTCCCCGGCCGTCATGTCGAAAGCGTGGGGGTTGTCCTCCTCAGCAGATCCCTGCGCGGCAGCGGCGGCGCGGTCGCGGCGCGGCGTGCCGTCCTCCTCGCGGAAATTGAGCCCGGCGGCATCCCAGGCGGGGTACTGCGCCTCGATACGGCGGCGGAATGCCTCCTCGCTCGGGCGCGTCTCGGCGGAAGCCCAAGCCACCTCCGCCAGCGCGCAGAGGCGCGGCAGCAGCATGTACTCCAGCTTGGCGGGTGTTTGGATCGCCTCGCCCCAAGCGTTGCCCTGCACCCCCACCGCGTTGGGGTACTGCGCGGGATCATAGCGCAGCAGCTTTTGCCACGGGAAAATCCCCTTGGCGGGGAAGCCGTTGTACTGCCCGTTGCGCGGAGACTTGCCCTGCGGGTAGTCGAGGTAGAAATGCGAACGCGGGCACAGGATGGCCGGCACGCCCTTTTGCTCGGCCAGCCGGGCGGCGGGTGTGCCGCGCCACACGAGGCACTGCACGTTGTCGGGCAGCGCGTCGGACTCCAGCACCTCATCCCAGCAGAGGGCTCGGCGACCGCGCGCCTCCAGCATCGCCGCCGCGCGGCGTGTGAAGAAATCCTGCACCTCCGCCGCGCGGGTCATGCCGCGCTCGCGCATGAACTGTTGCACGGCGGGGCTCTGCTCCCACTCGGTGCGCGGCACCTCATCGCCGCCGATGCCGATGGCCTCGGCGCGCGGGAACAGCTCGCAGAGCTCGTCGAGCACCTGCCCGATGAAGCGCAGCGTCTCCTCCTTGGGGGCCAGCACCGTGCGGTGCACCCCCCACTTGCAGGACACACTCGGCGCGCGGTAGCCGGGAACATCCGTGTTGCCCAGCTCGTGGTAGGCCGCCAAAATGGCCGTGGCATGGCCGGGAATCTCGAACTCGGGGATGATGGTGATGCCCAGCGAGTGCGCATAGTCCACCAGCTCGCGAATCTCCTGCTGCGTGTAGAAAGCTGTCAGGGGGCGACCGTCGCCCTCGTAGCGCGATTCGGGACGGGGCGATTCCGCACGGCTTGCCCCCACCTGCGTCAGGCGCGGGTAGCTGCGGATTTCCGCGCGCCAGCCCTGGTCATCCGTCAGGTGCCAGTGCAGGCGGTTGAGCTTGTAGCGCGCCATGAGGCGCAGGACGCGGCGCACAGTCTCCGCCCCCATGGGGCTGCGCGCCTCGTCCAGCAGGAGCCCGCGGTGCGCGTAGAGCGGAGCATCGACCACGCGGCAGGCAGGGAACGCCCCCCCCGCGCGCTGCAACTGCGCCAGCGTCGCCGCGGCGGCATACACATCGCCCGCCAGCGTCAGCCCCTCGGGCGCGACCTCCAGCAGGTAGGCACCGGGCGGCAGCGCCATCGGGCGCACCCGCACTTGCCCTGCGCCGTTCACCACCGCGGCCGGCACACCCAGCTCGCGCAGCACGCCGCAAAGCTCTCTCCCCGCCGCCCCG
>JBJEVL010000210.1:0-8396 GCA_051884335.1 Akkermansia sp.
ACGGTCTTTTCATGACTCACTTTTCATGACATGCCCCCAATGCGTTTGCCCTGTCTCCGAGCAAGGCCGGGCTTGACAGGCGATAACGGGAGGGGTAGAGTAGCGCTATGGAGGATTTGGTTCTCACACACAAGGTCGCCAGCTACGAATGCGGCGATGATCACCTGCTCAAGCCCGAGTGTTTCATGCTGCTGTGTCAGGAGATGGCCGAGAGCCACGCAGAGCTGCACGGTTTCGGCTACGATTGGGGCATGCAGAGCCGCATGATTTGGGTGGAGGTGCAGGGCTGCTTCGAGTTTCTGCGCCGCCCGACCTGGAAGGAGACGGTGACGCTGCGCACCAACACGGGGACGGCGAGCGCCCTGCAGGCGCGCCGCTTTGTGGAGATGAGCGATGCGGAGGGCAAGGTCATTGCGCGGGCGGATTTGCTGTGGGTGCTCATCAACTTCGATACGCGCCGCCCCATCCCCCTGCGCCGCGCTAAGCTCGACCCCTCGGTGACGAACGAATGCCCGCCCATCACCACGCCGCTGACGGAGCCGAGTGCGTGGCCCGAGGCGCAGGCCGATGCCGAGATCACGGCGCCTCGCCGCGATGTGGACTTCAACGGCCACATCAACAACAGCGCCTACCTGACTTGGGCGCTGGATGCCCTGCCCGCTGAGGCTCGCCCGGGGGCGGCGCCCGCGCGCTTCCGCCTGCAATTCCGCCACGAGAGTTTCTGCGGGGAGCGTTTGCAGGTGCTGCACGCCACGGAGGGGAAGATGACGCGCCATCTCATCACGGACGGCACGCAGTGCCGCGCCGAGCTGTGCATCGAATGGGCATGAGTTTTGCCGAGCGCGTCGATGCGCTGTGCCGCCGCCGCTGCTCCTTTGCGCTCTACACCCTGCCGCAGGAGAGCACGGAGCATTTCTGCCTCTGCGAGGGGGAGACGGAGTCCCGGCTGCAGGGGGACGGCTTTGTGCTGGCGACCTACGAGGGACGGCGACTGTTCATCCCTGCGCAGTTCCGCGAGCCGCCCCCGCCCGAGCGCTTCGAGCCCCTGCCCCCGCGAGTGCCGCGCACGCCGGAGACGCGGCGCGAGGACTACGCGGCGCTCTTCCGCCGCTACCACGGGGCGTTGGGTGCCGAGCTGCACAAGGTGGTGCTGGCGCGCACGCGCGATTTGCCGATTGCGGAGGATTTTTCGCCCTACGCGACCTACCGCATTCCCTGCGCCACGCGCCCAATGGGGTTCAAGGCGCTGGTGCACACGCCCGAGCTGGGCACATGGATCTGCTGCACGCCGGAGATTCTGCTGCGCGGGCGCGGCGAGAGCTGGGAGACGATGGCGCTCGCGGGTACGCGCCCGACGAGCAGCGCCCCCTGGGATGCCAAGAACAGCGGGGAGCAGGCGCTGGTGTCCGACTTTATCCGCCGCTGTGTGCAGCGCCGCGCGGAGGCGGTGGAAGAGCTCCCGCGCGAGACGCTGCCGGGGGGCGACATCGAACACCTGTGCACGCGCTTCCGCATGCGCATGAGCCGCGCTGCGGCGCTGCAGCTGCTCGATGAGCTGCCGCCCACCCCTGCGGTGAGCGGTTTCCCCACGGCGCAGGCGCGGGCGCTGATTGCGGCGAACCCCGACATCGAGCGCAGCTGCTACGCCGGCTATCTCGGCGCCCTGCGCGGTGAGCGGGTCGATCTGTATGTGACGCTGCGCTGCATGCAGGTGTTTGACCGCTGCTGCCGCCTCTACGCCGGAGGCGGGCTGATGCCCGATTCGCGCGAGGAGAGTGAGTGGCGGGAGACGCTCGCCAAAATGCGGGTGATGGAGGAGGCCATGCGCGCCGCGAGCTGCCGCTGAGGAGCGGCTCAGTGCTGCTGCCGGTACGCCTGCAGCGCTACGGCGGCGGCGGCCATCTCGGCCTCGCGCTTGCTGGCTCCCTGCGCCTGCCCCAACACCCGCCCCTGCCAGTGCACCCGGGCAATGAAGGGGCCGGTGCCGGCGGCTTCCGGCGACACCGGCTCGGTGCTGTAGGTGGGGGCTTCGTTGTTGACGGCTTGCAGGAGCTCCAGCAGCTCGCCCTTGAAGTTGACGGCAACGAGCTGCTCGGCGGCGTCCAAGCTGCTTTGCAGCAGCCTGAGCGCCACGCGGCGCGCCGCGTTGTACTGCGAATCCATCATCACGGCACCGATGACACTTTCAAAGGTGTTGGCCTGGATGGAAAGGATGTGGCGCCCGCCGCTTTTCTCCAGCTGCGGGCTGAGCCGCAGCTGCTCACACCAGCCCAGCTCGGCGCAGAGCTCGCCGAGGTGGCGGCGGCTGACGATGCCCGCGCGCATCTTGGTGAGCGTTCCCTCATCGGCCTTGGGGAAGCGGGTGAAGAGCTCGCGGCTCACCACGAGTTCCAGCACGGCATCCCCCAAAAACTCCAGCCGTTCGTAGTGCAGGTTGGTGCTGCGCTTTTGGTCGGCGCTCGGGTGAGTCAGAGCCTGTTCGAGCCAGCTCACATCGTTAAAACGATAGCCCAAGCTCTCTTCGATGACCTCGCGTTGCATGCCTGGGAGTCTAGCACAGCTCGCTTTTCGGCGCAATTGTTTTATCGTCACCTTTTCTGCGTTGACCCGCCGGATTCTCTGTGGTAGGCTGGTAGTCGTGCATGGCTATCTATCACCGGATGGTCGGCGCGGCACCCCCTTCCCCCGACCGGGTATGAGACAAAAAATTTTCGACCTCACAGAACAGGCAGCCTGCACCAAACACTGGCCGGCTTGGCTGGTGCGTTTTGCGGAGAATCGGCTCGGATTCACCGAGTTTAATCAGGCGCACGATTTGATTGAAGCCGATTTGGAGAACAACTCCCCCGACAACTTCTTCCGGCTGGCCTGCAAGCACATTCCCCTGAACTACGACATTGAGGGGCTGGAGAACATCCCGAAAGAGGGTCCCTGCGTCATCGTCTGCAACCACCCGCACGGCATGTCCGACGGACTCATGTTCGGCGATGTGGCGATGCGCGTGCGCAGCGACATCCGCATCATCTGCAACGAATGGCTCAACTATGTGCGCGCCATGCGCCCCTACACCATTCAGGTGGATGTCTACGGCGGCGATGCCGCCAAGCGAGCCAACATGCGCGGCATGCGCGACACCATCAAGTGGCTGCGCGAGGGGCACTGCATCCTCGTTTTCCCCAGCGGCTCGGCGGCCACCTTCTCCTGCCGCGATGCCCGCGTCATCGAAGACCCGTGGCAAACCAACATCGCCTCCATCATCCGAAAGACGGGTGCCACCGTTGTGCCGATGAACATTTCGGGGCGCACGGGCATCCTGTTCCAGATGGTCAGCCTGCTGGCCAAGCCCTACCGCGCCGCTCTGCTGGCCCGCGAAATTAAGCGCGACAAGCGCACCCGCCACCGCTTGGTGCTGGGCAGGCCCATCTCGCCCAACACCATCAGCCAGCTGCCCGATGATGAGGCGCTGAGCGATTATCTGCGCTTGAGCAGCATGCTGCTGCGCTACCCGCTCGTCGCGCCGACGCTCGCGACGCCGGAGCGGCGGATGGAGCCCATCGCCCCGCCCGAGGATGCCGAGGTGCTGCAGCGCGAGCTGGATGCCTGCGCCGACGATATTCTCTACAGCAACGAAAGCTCCGGTCTGGTGGTCTATGCGCTGGAGGCCGCCAAGGTTCCCCGGCTGATGCACGAGATCGGCGTGCAGCGCGAGCTGACCTTCCGCGCTGTCGGCGAGGGCTCGGGCAACGCCTGCGATCTGGACGCCTACGATGATCACTACGTCCACCTCGTCATGTGGGACAGCCGCAAGCGCGCGCTGGCCGGTGCCTACCGCATGGGGCGCACCGATCGCATCGTCGAGACGCGCGGGCGCAAGGGCATCTACAACTCGCTCTTCTTCCACCTGTGCCGGCGGCTCATCCGCACCCTCGGCAAGGGGCTGGAGATGGGGCGCGCCTTCATCACCGCGCCCTACCAACGCATGCCCGCCTCGCTGGACACGCTGTGGATGGGCATCGGCCGCTTTATCAACAAGCACCCCGAGTACCGCTACCTCTACGGCACCGTCAGCATCTCGCAGAACTACACCCCTGCCTCGCGCTCGCTGATGCTTTCCTACCTGCGCCAACACGCCATGGAGCCCGGACTGTCGCGCTACATCCACGCCTACGAGCCGCCGCGCGCACTGGAAATCGGCCTGCGCAGCCAGGATCGCCGCCTTTTGGAGCGCGCGCTTCCCGAGCTGAAATTCCTCAACGCCCAGGTGAGCGCGCTCGAGCCCGACGGCAAGGGAATTCCCGTCCTGCTGCGCCAGTACTTGCGTCTGGGGGGACGCATGGTCGCGTTCAATGTCGATTCGGACTTCGGCGATACGCTGGACTGCTTCGTGGTGGTCGATTTGGAACATGCGCCCAAACGTCTCTTGGATCGCTACTGCGGAAAGAACGCCTAACCCGATTCACAACTTGACAAATAAGACAGCTTCGGGCAGAATGCAATCAGTAATGGGTACCATCGGCAGAACGGTGAAATGCGGGAGCTCCATCATTCCCGCCTTGATTGGGTGGGCGATCGCCGGTCTGTGCACAGCGCAGGCAGAATCCGGACAGTTTGTACCGCTGCCCGAAACGGAGAGCAGTGAAAGCGGCAGCAATCCCCTGCTGGAGATGCGCGACCGAGCCCTCGCGGACGGGTCCTGGCTGACGCCGGAGATCCCCGATGCCATCTCCATCGAAAACGCGGGGGGCGATATCTCCTACGACAACAATTCCCGCACCATCACCTACAGCGGCGGGAGTAATCCCATCGCCGTACAGACGGATCGCGGCGGGTTCATGCAGGCACCCGCCGTTACGGTCGATATGAAGCAGCAAACCGCCACCCTCAGCGGTCCCGTGGTGCTCTACCAGGGCGACATGATGCTTCGCGGGCGCGAGGGGGCGACCTACGACTGGAAAAACGGCAACGCGATCGTGCGCGACGTGCGCGCCAAAGTCAACGGCCTGATTATCCGAGGCTCCTCGGTCGAGTCGAAAAACGATGCCTCGGGCAAGCAATACCTCGTCATTCACGATGCTTATGTCTCCACCGAGGATGCGCAAAAACCCTCCAGCTGGGTCGGCACCGGCACCCTGACCATCTACCCGGGGGACTACGGCAGCATCTCGCGCCTGAGCATTGCCGGCAAGGAGAGCGACATCACCGTCCCCGTGCTCGGCTGGTTTACCTTCACCCACTCGCTCAACCCCCGCGAGGGATATCTGCCCAATTTCGGAGCCAAATCCATCTGGGGCACCTACTTCCTCAACAGCTACGGCTTTCTGCTGGGCAACAAACGCGTCGATAAGGGCATGCCCACGGCAGACTATCTGCTGACCACCCGCCTCGATTACCGCACGCGCCGCGGCGCCGCCATCGGTCTCGATATCGAGGACATTGCTCTGGCGAAACGCTACAAGGAAATGCAGGGGCTCAAGATGTACGGTCTGGCGGATGCCTCGCCCATGATTTCCCCCACCGAGAAGCCGCGTATTCTCACCCGCAATAACCGCTACAGGGTCACCCTGCAGCAGGAGTGGGAGGGCAAGGTCGCCGATGACACCCGCGGCAAGTGGAAGCTGACCGGCAATATCAACGCGGTGTCCGATCGCTACACCCTGCGCGACTTTTTTGAAAACCAGTCCCGCGTTGACAATCAGCCGGATAACACCATCCGGATCACCCGCACCGATGAGCGCTCGCAGGCCATGCTCTACACCCGCTTTGCGCCCAACACCTACTACGCGAGCGATGAACGCATCGAGGCATCGTTCTACCGCGTCCGCAGCGCCATCGGCAACACGGGGCTGAGCTACGAAACCAACAACTCGGCCACCATCATGCGCCAGTACCTGCCCCCCGAGCAGCGCGCAGCTTACCGCAGCCTGTTGGCCAACTACCGCAGCAACGAGTTGCGGGAATACTACACCCGCATGCTCATGACCCGCGCCTACACGCGCGTCAACACCACCCACGAGCTCACGACCACCATCAAGCCCCTGCCCTTCCTCAACCTCACCCCCAAGGCGGGTGCCGGCTACACCGGCTACTACGATGTCGGCGGGGTCGGCTCCGATAACCGTTTCCTGGGCTATTTGGGCTGCGACCTCGACATCAAATTCAACTACAACCACCGTAATTTTGCCTACAGACCTCTTGGTCTGCGCGGGTTGACGCACGTTTTCCACCCCTACGTTTCCTACTCCCAAGCCTCCATCTCCTCCTCCAACCCGCTGGTACCGCGCATCGACAACTGGTCCGGCACCACCAACGGCAGCACCAGCAGCCCCATGCCGTTGGACTTCTGCGGATTCAACGGACTGGACGGCTGGGGGGACTGGACCATTGTCCGCCTCGGTCTGCAAAACGTGCTCAACAGCCGGGTGGACGGCGAGCGCCTGCGCCTGATTAACTGGAATGTGTTTATCGACTACAATGTCGACAATCCCAACACCGAGGCTCAGTACTCCAACCTCTACAACGTCCTTTCCTTCTCGCCCGGTGAACGCCTCCGATTCGACATGGAATCCCAGACGCCCACCATCCGCGACGGCTACGGGTACCACCAATACAATTTGGGCGCCACCTACATGCCCTTCAGCTGGTTGGAGGGACAGGTCGGCTACCGCAGCATCCAAGACCACCCCATTCTGGAGGATGCCAGTCAGGTCTACTTCAAAGTCAACCTGCGTTTGGACGAGCGCAACACACTCTACGGGCGCTGGTATTTTGACATCAGTGAGAAGCGCATGCCGATTCAGGAATACTCCTACTTCCGCAATTACGGCGCGTGGTATGTGGGGGCCTCCCTCTTCCTGCGCGACAACGGCGGCAAGCGCGAAGAGGGCTTCGGCCTTTCCTTCACGCTGGGGGAGACCGGCTCCGCACTCCCCGTCAGGTTCTACTAACCCCCATGCGCCAGTCACCGCCCCTCCTCTCCGGTCTTGTCGGCGACAGTCTTGAGTTCCGCGTCATCTCCGGCATCTCGAGAGTCCTCGTCGGGCAGCGGGAGCTTGCCGGGCTGCTGGAGCATATTTTGCAGACGCTCGAACAAAACCTGGGCTTTTCCCAAGGTGCGCTCTGCCTCTTGCAGGGCGATGAACTTATCATCGAAGCCTCCTACGGACTCTCGGAGGAGGAAAAAGCCCGAGGCACCTACCACCTGGGCGAGGGAATCACCGGCGAAGTAGGGCGCAGCGGCAAGCCGGCCATCATCCGCGACACGGCCCACAGCCGCGGTTTCCTGAACCGCACGGGAGCTCTGCACGGCGACATGAGCGAGTCCTTTCTCTGCGTGCCCGTGCTGCACTCCGGAGAAATCATCGGCACGCTCTCCCTTTCCTTCCCCGTGCTGCGCGAGGCGGTGCTGGAAAAACTCCTGCGCTTGCTGGAGGTCGTCGCCAACATTCTGGCCGACGCCGTGGCCTCCGTCCGCGCCCAGGTCAACGAGCGCCAGCAACTCGAACGGGAAAACGACCGCATGCGCTACGAACTGGGTGAAAACCAGGGCTTTGAAAACATCATCGGCCATTCCTCCGCCATGCGCTCCGTCTACCTCGAAATGGCCAAGGTGGCGCGCTCGACGGCCAATGTGCTGCTGCTGGGCGAATCCGGCACGGGCAAGGAGCTGCTGGCGCAGGCGATTCACTACGCCTCGGATCGCCGCAGCGGTCCCTTTGTCGCTGTCAACTGTGCCGCCCTGCCCGAAGGGCTCATCGAGTCCGAACTCTTCGGCCACGAGAAAGGCGCCTTCACCGGAGCCATCAAGCAACGCATCGGCCGATTCGAGGAAGCCAGCGAGGGCACCCTCTTCCTCGATGAAATCGGCGACATCCCCGTCCAGACGCAGGTTAAACTCCTGCGCGTGCTTCAGGAAAAAATCTTTGAGCGCGTCGGCTCCCAGCAACCGCTGCGCACCAATGCCCGCATCATCGCCGCGACTTCGCGCAATCTGGAGAAAATGAAGGACGAAGGCAGCTTCCGCGAGGATCTGTACTACCGACTTGCCGTGCTCCCCATCGCAGTTCCGCCCCTGCGCAGCCGCAAGGTCGACATCATCTCCCTGGCCGACTTTTTCCTCACCAAATACAACAAGCGCTACAACAAGCATGTGCTGCGCCTCTCCACCCCCGCCATCGACATGCTCATGAGCTACCATTGGCCGGGCAATGTGCGCGAGCTCGAGAACATGATCGAACGCGCGGTCATCATGTCCAACAGCAGCGTCATCAACGCCGTCGATCTTCCCCCCTCTCTGCAAACCGCCCAGGCCACGGGAACCGAAAACATCCTGCCCGACCACAGCGATGCTCAGCCGGGCGCCGCGCTGGAGGTACTCACCGCTGCCTTTGAAACAGAGC
>JBJEVL010000211.1:0-2031 GCA_051884335.1 Akkermansia sp.
AGCTCGTGGTAGTAGCGGATGCGGCAGATGTCGCCGTAGTACGAGACCCCCAGCATGCCGACCCACAGCATGAGCAGGCACATGAGGATGGTGGTGACGATACCCCAGGGGCCCACCCGCCCGTTCCACGAAAAGAGCTGCGAGAACCAGACCGCCCCATGGAAGAACACCAGGAGCAGGAAACCCGCGCTGCCCCAGGCAAGCGCCTGCACCATCCACGGCTGCGGGCTGTCCGTGACGAACGCGAGGTAGGTGAAGCCGTTTTTCTGCAAAAACATCCACAGCCCCACAGCCGCGCTGACGGCCATGGCCAAGAGCAGCATCTTGATGACACCTTTGAGCAGCATGAAGAGGGCGATGGCGATGACGATGAGCCCCACGACCGCCCAAAGGGTCGTGTCGGCCGTCCAGTTGAGGGCATCGAGGTTGAAGGAGCTGAGCCGATCCATGGTCAGTGAGCGGGGGTGAGTTGTTGCAGCGCCTGCGCGGCGCGGGTGTGGTCGGGAGCCAGATGCAGGGCTTTCTCCATGGCGCGGCGGGCGGCCTCCACGCGCCCGAGCTCCGCGAGAATCAGGCCGAGCCGGTACTGCGCCTCGGCGGATTCGGGGTGGGCGGCGGTGCAGGCCAGCATCTGCGCCAACGCCTCCGTCGGGCGGCGATGCGCCGCGAGAAAGACGGCGTAGTCCATGCGCGCCACCTCGCCGCAGGGGTCGAGCTGCACGGCGCGGCGCAGGGCGCGCTCTGTCCCGGCAGAGTCACCGGCAGCCCCGGCGAGCATCGCCGCCTGCATGGCCCCCGTGGGCTGGTCGGACTGGTGGCGCGCGGTCTCGGCCAGCTCCGCCGCGGCGGCAGCATGGCGCAGCGAGAGGGGCAGTGCGGCGCGCGCCGCCGCCGTGCGCACACTGCGCAGGGGGTCGCTCAGCAGCGGCATCGCCTCCTGCCCCAGCAACTCGGCGGCCGCCGCGCGCACCATCGGGTTGGCATCCGCTGCGCCTCGGCGGGCGCAGGCCATGACCTCGGGCGTGCGCTCCCCCTCGCTCATCAGCCCCAGCAGGGTGGCGCGCCACGCGGGAATCTCCTCGCGCTCAAAGGCAGCCGTCAACTCCGCCGCCGATGCCTCGCCGCGCAGGGCGGCGGCCACCGCGCGAATGCGGGGGCGGTACGGCCCATACCAGCGGGGGGAGGTGCCGTAGTGCGCCTCCCACTTCTCGCGCGTCCACTCCTGCCCCTTATCCGCGTGGCAGTTGAGGCAGGCGTTGGGGATGCCCGTCTCGGCACTCAGGCGCGGGTCGGGCGGCATCAGCGAGTGGTCGCGGCGCGGGTCTCGCCCCATGTAGGTGCTCTCCGGCATGTGGCACTCCACGCAAACGTGCCCCCGGCTCCCGCGTGGGCAGACAAAGGTCATCAGTGGGCTGACATAGGGCGCCTGACGACCGTTGATGACGGTGTGGTTGCCGTGGCAGCGCAGGCAGAGGCTGTTGTCGTCCATGTCCGCCAGCACGGCGCCGCTGTGCGCATCGTGGCAGTCGTAGCAGGTCACGCCCGTTGCGCCCATGCGCGAGTGGCGGAAACTCGTCTCGCAATAATCCTCCTCGCGCTGTGCGGCGTTGGGATGGAAAACGCCCGGCACGCGCGGCAGCTCCATCGTGAAATGATTTTCAAAGGCCTCGCCGGGGGTGAAGCGGTCATCCAGCTCCTCGCGGCGGGCGTGGCAGGCGGCGCAGACGGCCTGATGCTGCTCGCGGCTCATCTGCCGATGCCCGCGCGCCACCAGGCAGCCATCCTCGGCGGGGACGGCTCCCTCCTCCACGCGGTGACAGGCCACGCAGCTCACCGCCGGCTCCTGCGCCGTCGAGGCAAAGCTGTCGCTCTCCGCATCGTAGTTCTTGCGGTAGCCGCTCATGTGGCACCACGCGCACTGCGCGTTCCACACCATGCCGCGCCCCAGCCAGTGCCCCCACTCGCCGGGGCGGCGCCCGGCCGTGCCCTCGGCCTGCATGCGCTCATCCTCCAAAAACACATCGAACCACT
>JBJEVL010000212.1:0-2019 GCA_051884335.1 Akkermansia sp.
CCATGCGGTTGCCGTAGTCGCGCACGCCGTGCACCACGCCGCGCATGATACCCAGCGGGTGGATGATGTTGTGCCCCTCCACCATCTCCGCGGGCGTGTCGGGCGCGCCGAAGCAGAACACATCGAGGTTGGCGATGGGCTTGGCGCCCTTGCCCGCGCCCAAAATGTCGCGGATGACGCCGCCCAGCCCCGTGTTCGCCCCGGCGTAGGGCTCAATGGCGCTCGGGTGGTTGTGCGTCTCCGCCTTCAGGCAGACGGAGAGCTTGTCGTCCAGCGTGATGAAGCCCGCATTGTCCACAAAGCAGCTCAGCACAAAACCGGGCTTGCGCGCCATGATCTCCTTGGTCGGGCTCTTGATGAAGGTCTTGTACATGCTGCGGATTTCCTCCGTCTTGCCATCGACCGTGTGTTCGATGGTGGCGGCGAAGATGCGGTGCTTGCAGTGCTCGGACCAGGTTTGGGCGATGACCTCGAGCTCCACATCCGTGGGTTCGCGGTCGATTTCGCGGAAAATCTGCTGCACCACGAGCATGTCTTCCGTGGAGAGAGAAAGCTTCATGTCGCGGCTCAGCTGCGTGAGGTCGGCCTCGCTCAGCGCGCGCACGGGGATGGTTCGGTAGGTGGCCATGGGAAGAGAAAAAGAGGGTTGTGCAGCGGCTCAGCGGACGCTGTAGGTGTGGATGGCGGGGTTGCAGACATCGTTGCAGAAGCGGGCGGCCAAAGCCTGCTTGTCCCCGCTGCCGAAGATGTAGATGTTCTGGGTGATGGTGAGCGCGGTGAGGGTGAAGGGTAAACCCTTGCGCCCGCGGTAATTGGTGAGAATCGCCTCCTTCTCCAGGTCAAGCGCCCCCTTCTTGATGCCGTAGGAGATGCAGAACAGCTCGCCGCTCAGGGCGGGAGTGCCGTCCTCCTGCACGCGCTGGGAGATCGGCTCGACCACCACGCTGCGCAGGTAGGCGCGCGCTGCCTCCGTGTCGCCCTCCACCTCGGCAGTGTAGAGGCGGGTGTGGTTGTAAGTCAGTTGGTCGGGAATGGGGGTGTAGAGCAGCTTGTTCGCATCCGTCGCGGACTGGAAGCGGCTGAAAACTTCAAAGGTGAGCGTGGCCATGGTGTCGTGGTGGGGGGAGGGTGCAAAAGCCACTGCGGGCGAGCCCGCAGCGGCCGGAAAAAGCGGTGTTACTTGGAAAGGCGCTCCAGCACCTCGGCGTAGGCTTCCATGAAGCCGCCCAGACCGCGGCGGAAACGATCCTTGTCCATCTTCTTGCCCGTCTCGACATCCCACAAGCGGCAGGTGTCGGGGGAAATCTCATCCGCGAGCACGATTTGGCTCGGGTCGGTGGAGAGGCGGCCGAACTCGACCTTGAAGTCGATGAGGCGCAGCTTGGCCTTGAGGAAGAACTCCTTGAGCACCTCGTTGATAGTGAGCACCTGCTGCTTGATGTAGGCCATTTCCTCCTCGGTGGCGGCGCCCATCTCGCGGGCGTAGTCATCGTTGATGAAGGGGTCGCCCAGCGCATCGTCCTTGTAGGAGAACTCGACAATGGGCTTCTTGAAGGCGGTGCCCTCGGTCACGCCCATGCGCTTGGAGAACGAACCCGCCGCCACATTGCGCACGATCACCTCCAGCGGCATGATGGAAACCTTGTTGACCAGCAGGTTAATATCGTCCACATCCTGCACCAAGTGAGTACGGACACCCTTGTCCTCCAGCATCTTGTAAATGATGAGGGTGATCGCCTTGTTGAAGCGGCCCTTGTTCTCAAAGTCCTCCTTCTTCTCGCCGTTGAACGCCGTCGCGGAGTCCTTGTACTCCATGCGCAGCACGTTCGGCTCATCGGTCGTGTACAGTCTCTTGGCTTTGCCTTCGTAGATCGGTTCCATATTGAAAACGGGGTGATACATCCCCGCAGGGAGTATACGCGCGTGTGCGCGAATGTCAAGCCGGAAAGCGCAGCCCCGCGCAGTCTGCAAGTTGCAAAATCAAATGCGACACCGAAAAGCCGCCGTAGGGCACCTTGT
>JBJEVL010000213.1:0-2014 GCA_051884335.1 Akkermansia sp.
CACTAGTTGGGCTGCTTGAAAGCCGTCTCAAAATGAGAACGGTCTCATTCTGAGAATCCAGCGATTCTCATTCTGTTACGTCTTCTTCGCGAATAAACATCCGCACTAGCAGCAGTTGGGGAAAGCCCTCTCAACACATCATTTCGACCAAGCAAACGAAGCGAGCGCTCTTCATCACGGCATTTCGACCGGAGGCGCGATCAGCGCCGTAGTGGAGAAATCTCGGGTTGAGCCACGATACCGTTTGTCTCGACTCACGGTCCCCTGACTCCCCCCGGGATTCCTCCACACGCTCACTGCGTTCGTTTGGTCGGCAGAGGGGCAATCGCCGCTGGAATTGGGCACGCTAGCTGCGGGTGCGGAAGGACTTGGCGGGGATGCCCAGCTCGCTGCGGTACTTGCTCACGGTGCGGCGCGCAAGCTGCATGCCTTCGGCGGCCAGGGCGTCTGCCAGCTCTTGGTCGCTCAGGGGGTGGCGCGGGTCCTCCTGCTCCACCAGCTTGCGTATGCGGTGCTTGGCGCTCGCCTGCGCCACCGTTCCCGCTCCCTCCGCGTCTACCGCGCGCTGGAAGAAGAAGCGCAGCTCGAACAGCCCGCGCGGCGTCTGCAGGTAGTTGCCGTTTGCAACACGGCTCACCGTGCTTTCGGAAAGCCCCGTGAGGCGCGCCACCTCCTCCATGCTCAGGGGGCGCAGCGCGCTGTAGCCGTATGTGAAGAAGCCTGCCTGCAGCTCGACTGCTGCGCATGCCACCTTGTAGAGCGCGGCCTTGCGGTACCTGATGCCGTCGACCAGCGAGTCCGCCTCCTTGAGCATGCGGTTGAGGTAGGCGGCGGTGTCCTTGTTCTTCTCCGCGGCGGCCAGGGTGCGGTAGCGGTTGTTCACCTTGAGGTGCGGCAGGAAGAAGTCCTGCATGCTCACGGCGTAGCGGGGCTCCTGCCCCGGCTCGGTCGGCTCAGCCTCCACGAGCACCTCAGGCCAGATGGGGCTCGAGCTCTCACCGAACTGCGCCCCGGGGTGCGGGTTGCAGCTGCGAAGCAGCTCGAGCGCGGCGTCGACCTCTGCCAGGGTGATCCCCAGCTCCTTGGTGATCTGCGCCGCGCCCAGCTTGCCCAGCAGGGGCAGCCCGCGCTCCAGCATCACGCGCATGCCGGGTGCGTCCATGAGGCCGCGGGAGCGGACCTGCAGCTCGAGGCACTCGCCCAGGCTGCGCGCGCCCACCCCGGCAGGCTCCAGGCGCTGCAGCACGGCAAGCGCCCCCTGCAGCTGCGCGAGCGGTGCGTCCAGCTCGGCAGCAACGTCTTCCAGGGGCTCGCGCAGGTAGCCGTTCCCATCCAGGCAGCCCACCAGGTACTCGCACAGCGCGCGCTGCGCAGGCGTCATCGACATCAGGCTCAGCTGGCCCATCAGGTGCTGGGAGAGCGTCTCCCCCTGGGCTGCGAACTGCTCGAAGCCGCTGCCCTCCCCCGCCTCCGCAAAGCGGTCCGGGCGCAGGGAGTCGTAGGCGTTTGCGGAGTCAAAGCCCTGGGTGGGGTCCTCCGGGCGCGCAGCGTTCGAGTGCTCGCGCAGGGCCTCAACGCTCGCAGTCGGATCGAAGGCATCCGCCGTCACGGGGTGCTTGGGCCACTCCCAGTCGTCATCGTCGAGGAAGGGGTTCTCCTCCACCTGCTGCTTGACGTGCTCGGTGAGCTCTGTAGCGGACATCTGCAGGATGGCGATGCCCTGCCGCAGCTCGGTGGTGAGATGCAGCTCCTGGCGCTGCTCTATGTTCTGGCTCAAGTCCATGAAGACCCCTCAATCCCCATGCGGCGAGTCGTTGGGCCGCGGCTGCAGGTCCCCCAACCCGCAAAGCCGTTACAGCTTGGTTATTTGGCGCGAGAGCCGCGCTGGCGTATAGTCTTGCCAAACTCTTCTGCCAAAGAGTGAACAGCCTGATCGCAGCACCGCATCCGGTGCACAGTGTAGCGCCGCCGCATTAAGCGCTCACGCGAGACTTTTTGCCTGTGTGCTGTCAGG
>JBJEVL010000214.1:0-2008 GCA_051884335.1 Akkermansia sp.
AGATTATGCAGGAGACCGGACGCCTGACGGCTGAGCAGGTGTCGGCCGCGCTTGCTGCCAAGCGCAAGGATGGGCAGACGCCATTGGATTGGTTGGTGGCGGAGGGGACGCTCTCGGAAGAGGATGTCTTGGGGACGCTGGCCGAGCAGTTCGGGCTGCCGTTCGCCTCGGTGGACGGGGACGATGTGCCGCCGGAGACGGCCAAGCTGCTGGACGCCGAGACGGCGCGCAAGTACAACGCCGTGCCGTTGCAGGATGATGGCGACTCGGTGATGGTGGCGATTTGCGACCCCGGGAACTACGACGCACAGGACGCAATCCGCTACCGGCTCAATGGGCGCAACGCCGACTTCGTGGTGGTTACGAGCGGGGACATCCACCGGCTGATGGAGAAGCTCTACCCGCTGACCTTTGACCCGAACGCGACGGACACCGGCGAAGGGCTGGTCTCCCAGCGCAAGGAGATGGAGGTCGAGGGGGGCGACGACGAGGGCGATGCGCCGGTCATCCGGCTCGTGAGCTTGATCCTGATGGATGCCTGCAAGATGAAGGCCTCAGATATCCATCTCGAGCCGATGGAGAAGCACTTCCGGGTGCGCTTCCGGATCGATGGAGCCCTGCGGGAGATGGATGAACCGCCGAAACGTTTGCAGGGGGCCATCATCTCGCGCGTGAAGCTGATGGCCAACATGGACCTCTCTGAACGGCGAATCCCGCAGGACGGGCGCATTCAGATCAAGATGGGCGAGCGGGAGCTGGACCTGCGTGTGAGCACGGTGCCAACGAACTTCGGCGAATCCATCGTCATGCGTATCCTCGATAAACAGAACCTCGCGCTGGGGTTGCCGCAGCTGGGCTTCCTCTCCGATGACCAAGCCAAGTTCGAGCGGCTGATTGGCCTGCCCGACGGGGTGATCCTGGTGACCGGGCCGACGGGGTCAGGCAAGACGACGACGCTGTACGCCTGCTTGGGGCAGATCAACCGGCCGGACAAGAAGCTGATCACGGTTGAGGACCCTGTCGAATACCAGATGAGCGGCATCAACCAGGTGCAGGTCAACCGTGCCGTGGGGCTCGATTTCTCGGCTGCCCTGCGCTCGATCCTGCGTCAGGCGCCGAACATCGTGATGATCGGTGAAATCCGCGACCACGAGACGGCGGAGATTGCCATGGAAGCGGCCTTGACCGGTCACCTGGTCTTCTCCACCCTGCACACCAACGATGCCCCCAGCGCCGTGACGCGTCTGACGGATATCGGGATCAAGCCCTTCTTGGTGGCCTCGGCCCTGCGCGCGGCGATGGCCCAGCGCCTGGTGCGCGCCATCTGCGAAAAGTGCAAGACCGAGCATATCCCCACCGATCGCGAGCGCAAGATGCTCGGCACGCTCGCCAAAGACGCCGACACGATGAAGATGTTCAAAGGCGCGGGGTGTCCGGTCTGTAACCAGGGCGGCTACAAGGGACGCAAAGGTCTATTCGAGATCTTTACCGTGGACGACACGGTCCAGCGCATGATCTTCGATAAAGTGCCGACCACCGTGCTCCGGGCACGCGTGCGCGAGATGGGCATGCGGACCCTTCGCGAAGACGGTATGCTCAAGGTTGCCGCCGGCATGACCACGCTTGAAGAGGTGCTCCGCGCCACTATGGGAGATGAAGACTGATGACTACCGACATCCACGAATTGGCCGCCACGGCCACCACGGAAATCTCGATGGCCGACCTCATGCAGGCGACGGTGGACGAGGGCTCCTCCGACTTGCACATCCGCGTGGGGCGCCCCCCGATCCTCCGCTGCTCGGGCGCCCTCGAGCCGCTCGACTGCCCCGACCTCACCCCCGGCGACACCGCCAAGCTGGTCCTTGAGATCGCCACCCCCGAGCAGATTGAGGAGGTGGAGAAGAACGGCGGCGCAGACTTTGGTCTGGCCTTCTCCGAAGCCGCGCGCTTCCGCGTGTCGGTCTTCAAAGAGCGGCATAACTACGGGCTGGTGCTGCGTCAGATCCCC
>JBJEVL010000215.1:0-2006 GCA_051884335.1 Akkermansia sp.
GCGGAAAATCAATTCCTTAGCCTGATTCAGGCCTCTTCCTTAGCAGCGGCCTCCTTGGCCTTGCGGTCGCGAGCGGCAGCGCGCATGGACATCTTGACGCGTCCCTTGTCATCGATGCCGATGCACTTGGCGGTCACGATGTCGCCCACCTTGACGACATCCTCCGTCTTTTGCGTGCGCCCTTCGGCCAGCTCGGAGATGTGGATGAGGCCGTCCTTGCCGGGCAGCACCTCCATGAAAGCGCCGAACTCCTTGGTGGAAACGATCTTACCTTCGTAGGTTTCGCCGACTTCAATCTCCCGGAACATGCGGTCGATGAGGTAGAGGGCGCGTTCCACGCCTTCCTGGCGGCTGCCGTAGATGCGCACGGTGCCGTCCTCCTCGATGTTGATATCCGTGCCGGTCTCGGCCTGCAGAGCCTTGATGTTCTTGCCGCCGGGTCCGATGAGCTCGCCGATGCGATCCTGCGGAATCGTCGTGCTCTCAATACGCGGAGCGTTGGGGCTCATCTTCTGCGGGGCGGGGATGCAGGCGTTCATCGTCTCGAGCACCTCCAGGCGTCCCTTGCGTGCCAGATGAATGGCATCCTCGAGGATGTAGAGCGGGATACCGGGCAGCTTGAGGTCGAGCTGGTAGCCCGTGACACCGACGGAGGAGCCGCAGAGCTTGAAGTCCATGTCACCGTAGAAGTCCTCGGAGCCGATGATGTCCAGCAGCGTCTTGTAGCGCTTGGGCTCGCGATCGCCGGGCTGCTCAAACTCCGTCACCAAGCCCACGGAGATGCCCGATACGGGGCGCTTGAGCGGCACACCCGCCGCCAGCAGCGACATGGTGCCGGCGCAGACGGAGGCCATGGATGTCGAGCCGTTGGACTCCATGATTTCGGAGGAAACGCGGATGGCGTAGGGGAATTCGTCCTCGGTGGGAATCACCGGGGCGATGGAGCGCTCTGCCAGGGCGCCGTGACCGATTTCGCGGCGGTTCTGACCGCCGAAGCGTCCGGTCTCGCCCACGGTGAAGGGCGGGAAGTTGTAGTGCAGGATGAAGCGCTTCTCGTCCACGGAACCGGTGTAGTTGTCCAAATACTGCTTCTCCTCCACGGGGGCAAGAGTCGCCAGGCACATGGACATGGTTTCGCCGCGGGAGAAGAGGGCGGAGCCGTGCACCACGGAGGGCAGCACGTTCACCTCGGCGGAGAGGGGGCGCAGCTGCTTGATGGCGCGGCCGTCGGCGCGCTTGTCGTGCTCCATGATGGAGATGCGGAACGCCTTTTTCTGGATGTACTCAAAGACCTGCTCGACATCGAAATCAGTGGCCTCGGGGTGCGCCTGCTTGATGGCGGCCTCCACCTCGTCGCGCAGAGCGCCCACCTGCTTTTGGCGCTGAATCTTGTTGGGGGCGTAGATGGCCTCCTCGATGCGGTCGCCCGCGATTTGATAGCCGATCTCCAGCAGCTCGGGCTTGGCGAGGGTCAGCTCGTACTCGCGCTTGGGCTTGCCGCAGATGCCGCGCAGCTCTTCTTGCGCCGCGCAGATTTTGGCGACATTCTCCTGCGCGCAGTGAAGGGCGGCGATGAAGTCCTCCTCCGGCAGCTCCTTGGCGGAGCCTTCAATCATAATCACCTGATCCTTGGAGCCGGCGTAAACGAGATCCAGATCGGACTCGGCGCGCTGGCTGTTGGTGGGGTTGATGACGAACTCGCCGTTGATGCGGCCGACGCGGACGGCACCCACGGGCTCGGCGAAGGGGAGGTCGGAGATGACGCAGGCAGCCGAGGCACCGTTGATGGAGAGGATATCCGGCTCGTTCTCACCGTCTGCCGCCAGCAGCAGGGTGATGACCTGCGTGTCGTAGAAGTAGCCCTTGGGGAACATGGGGCGCAGCGGACGATCCGTCATGCGGCAGGTGAGAATCTCTTTCTCGGTGGGGCGACCCTCGCGCTTGAAGTAGCCGCCGGGGAACATGCCCGCTGCAGCAGCTTTTTCCTTGTACTCAACCGACAGGGG
>JBJEVL010000216.1:0-2005 GCA_051884335.1 Akkermansia sp.
GGCGGCGCGCATGGGCTCGATGGGGGGCAGCACGCCGAACCAGTGGCGGTAGGCGATAGCGCCCTGCCACAGCAGCATGGCGAGCCCGTTGGCGGCGCGGCAGCCGCGCGCTTCTGCCGCGCGGCGCAGGGGGGTGTCGTGGGTCACGATGTCGCAGACCTGCTGCCCCGGGTGCAGCCACTCGGGCGGCAAGGGCAGGGGGTCGCCCTCGCGCAGCCCCAGGCTGGTGGCGTTGACGATGAGCTCGGCCTGCGCCGCCGCCGCGCGCAGCTCGGAACTGCCGAAAGGCAGGACGCGCAGCTCGCCGCGCGCGTGGGGCGCGAGCCGTTCGCGCAGCGCCGTGAGCTCGGGCTTGGGGCGGTTGACCAGCACCAGCTGCGGGCAGCCGCTCAGGGCGCACTGGCAGGCCAGCGCGCTGCCCGCGCCGCCGCAGGCTCCCAGCAGCAGCACGCGCAGCTGCGCCAGCGGGCGCCCCGTCAGCTCGGCGACGGCGCGCTCAAAGCCGGGGCCGTCCGTGTTGTAGCCGCGCAGCCCCTCGGGGGTGAACACGAGCGTGTTGACAGCACCGCTGAGCGCCGCCAGCGGGTCGCGGAACGTTGCGGCGGCGCAGGCTTGTTTCTTGAAGGGGACGGTGACATTGACCCCGATGAAGCCCAGCTCCTGCAGATGCGCGAGCAGCGCCTCAAAAGCCCCCGGCTCGCGCTCCGCGCGCAGGCGGATGTAGCGCAGCGGGTTCCCCAGCGCATCCAGCGCCGCCTGCTGCATTTGCGGTGATTTGGAATGCGCGATGGGGTTGCCGATGACGCCGAGCCGGGCGCGCCGCCCCGCCCCGTCCGCCAAGGCGGCGGGGCTCAGGTCGGCAGCGCTGTACTCGTGCAGCACGGCGGGGGAGGGAAGAGGAAAAATTACTTGGCGGCGGGGACGCTGCCGTCCTTGGCCACGGCCGCGGCGATGCTGCTCTTGGCGATCTTGATGACGGTGTTGGGCGCAATCTCCAGCTTGACGGCGTTGTCCTGCACCTCGCGGATGATGCCGTAGATGCCGCCCGATGTCACCACCTTGTCGCCGGATTTGAGCCCCTCGTGCAGCTGCTTCTGCGCCTTCTGCTGCTTTTGCGCCGGGCGGATCAGCATGAAGTAGAAGATGATGCCGATGAGGACAAAGGTGATGAGCATGGAGTAGGGACTGCCCTGCTCGGCGGTTGCCTGAGCCAAGATATAGGTCGTGTTCATGGAATGTCGTTTGCTTGGTATCGCGAGATGAAGCTGCGCTTGAACGCAGCGAATTCACCGGCTGCAATGGCGTCTCTCGCCTGCGCCATGAGCCGCAAGTAGAAGTGAAGATTTTGGAAGGAGAGCAGGTGCATGGCCAGCATCTCCCCCGCGCGGAAGAAGTGGCGGATGGCGGCGCGCGAGTAGCGCGTGACGTGCGGGTGACCCTCGGCGTCGAGGGGGCGGGTGTCGTTCTTCCAGCGCTCGTTGCGGATGTGCATGGGGCCGTCGGGCGTGAGCGCCACCCCGTGCCGCGCCAGGCGCGTGGGCATCACGCAGTCGAACATATCCACCCCGCGCTCAATCATCTCCAGCATCTGCACGGGCGTGCCCAGCCCCATGGCGTAGCGCGCCTTGTCCGTCGGCAGGTAGGGGGTGCTGTTCTCGATGGCCTCCAGCATGATGGGCTCGGGCTCGCCCACGGAGACCCCGCCGATGGCGTAGCCGTCGAAGTCCATCTCGGCCAGCGCCTCGGCGCTGCGGCGGCGCAGATCGGCAAAGGCGGAGCCCTGCACGATGCCGAAGTGCTGCTGCGGCGCCCCGCCCGTCATCGGCTGATGCTCCGCGACCCAGCGTTTGCAGCGCTCCGCCCAGCGCAGGGTGCGCGCCAGCGACTGCTCCGCGTAGCGCCGCTCGCAGGGGTAGGGCGGGCACTCGTCGAAGAGCATGGCGATGTCGCTGCCGAGGTTCGCCTGAATTTCCATGCTGCGTTCGGGGCTCAGCATCATGTAGGC
>JBJEVL010000217.1:0-1991 GCA_051884335.1 Akkermansia sp.
CGCACGGAGTTATTTTGCCTTCTGCAAGGAGATGCTCGACCGCTACGAGCACGATGAACGGGTGATGTTGATTTCCGGTTGGAATTTGGAGGGGGAAACGCAGGGCATCGAGAGTGATTATTTCTTCTCGCCGGCGACCTATACTTTGGCATGGGCCTCGTGGGGGCGCGTGGTGCGGCAGTGGGATGCGGCGTATTCCTTCTTGGAGGATCCGGAGACGAAGCGGGGCTTGCGGGACTATATTCGCCGCATGAATCTGCCGGCTGATTCGATGCGCGCTTGGGAGTATTATAAAAAACGCGCTGAATTGCGCTTTGAGTGTATCCTGATTGCTCACCAGCATTTGCACCGCGGGCTGACCATTTATCCCCGCTGCAACATGGCGTGCCATATCGGCATCGGGGGGGATGCCGCGCATTACCAATGCGAATTGTGCATGATGGCTCGCGCGGATAGGCGGTTGGCTACCCTGCGCTCTCATGAGCTCGATGTGGCACACCTGAAGCACCCGCAGCGGGTGGAAAATTATCCGCCCTTTTTGAAACATGTGAAACGCATTTGCGCGGTGGATCACCCGGTCATCAAGACCTTCCGTTGTCTGGAGAGCTTTCTGCTGCAATGCCGATACGGCCATGGGAAAACGGCGCTGCGCACTCTCCTGGCGCAGGCGCAGCGCTTTTTGCAGCGACTGACCTGAGGGGGCGGTGCTTGCGCTTACGCGTTGGGCTGCGGGGAGATGAAGTCGCGCAGTTCCTGATGCTGCGCCTGACGAGCGATCAGAAAACGCTCCAGCGCTTCCCCGTAGGCGGCATAGACCTCCGGTTGCAGAAGGTGCTGCAGGCGTGCGGGTGTGAGCTCTTCTGCCGTGTCGATGAGGAGCCCGACGCCCTCCTGCCCGACAAATCGGGTGGAGCGGAGTCGGTGGGCAATGACGGGGCAGTGGTGGTAAAGCGCATCCAGAATGCAGCCGCTGCTGCGATCTTCGTAGTTTTCCCGGTAGTTGAGGATGATGTATTTGGTTTCGCTGAGTCGCCGGTGGTATTCTTCATCGCTCATGTAGCCCTCGGTCAGCGTGATATTGGGGGCCGTGCGACAGAGTTCGCGCAGCTCCTGTATCATGGCACAATCCTCGGGGAGAGATTCGGAGGGGCGTCCGGCGATGGCGAGATGAAAGGGGGTGCCGACAAAGCATCGGGCAACATCGGTGATGCCCTTGCCGTGGGTCAGCATGCCGTAGATGCCGAAATCGACCCGCTTGGGGTAGGCGGGTTCGGGAGCCGCAAAATAGAGGTAATCAGGCACGACGATGTAGGGGCGCCCCAGTGTTCGCCCGATGTCCGGCAAAGGACAGATGACCCCGTCCAAATGCCGCTGCGCCCGACGGTAGAGGAGGCGCAGGAGGGGCGATTCCGTGACTTGGTTGTAGTACTGAATCAGGAGAATGCGGCTGTTCCAGCGACGGAGCGCCAGCAGGCAGACGACGATTGCTACCGAGCAGCTTTGGAAGATGACGGTATCGCCCCGCGCGCGGCACAGGAGGAAAAGCCCGTTGAGGAGGCACTTGAGACCGGTGAGGATCCTGCCGTCGCTGCTGCGGACATCAAAGGGCAGACGCAGCAGTCGGGGCAGTTTTTCCGCGCGGTAGACCGGGCCTCCCGCTACGAAGAAACGGGGGTCATCGGCATACAGCGCAGCGTAGTTGCGCGCAACGGCCGGGCCGTGCCCCTCGGGGTGCCCGTGGATGTTGGTGCTGCGGATGTCTGCCAGGATGATGCGGTTCATGCGGAGCAGCGGGGATTCCAGCCGATAGCCGCAGCCCGGTGGGGGCTGCGGCTCGGAGGAAGGGGAAAACGGCGGGGAAAGCTCACTTGAGCGCGTCGTAGGCGTCCTTGAAGAAGTAGTAGCCCCAGCCCCAGTCGGGATCGCCGTTCCAGTCGGGGTCGTAGTGGTGGCGGGGGCGGAGGAAGCGCTCGGGGTGGGGCATGAGCCCC
>JBJEVL010000218.1:0-1980 GCA_051884335.1 Akkermansia sp.
TTCCATTTGAGGCTCACGCTGCTCATGATACAACAGCAGGCCGATGCCGTCTACCCCTTATGCCGGAAAAAAGGAAAAAAACTTGTTCAGAGATTTTCCAGCAGTCCCATGTGCAGCGGGGGGGCAGCACTGTTCCAATCGCCTTGGAACCAGAGGAAGGGGCGGTTGAGGGAGATACATTCGGGAGCTGCATCGGGAGCGTTGCCGGGAGCCTCGCGGTTTTCGATGAAGCTGAGTTCGCGGCGCTGCACGAAGTTGTTGAGAGCCAGCGGCTCGGTGACGAGTTTGTCGAACTGAGCATGCCGGATGTCAAAGATATGGGTGATACCCATGGCGTTGAGCACGGGGGTGAGGGAGCTCGGGGGCAGTACGATGGTCAGCCTCGGCAGCTCCACACAGATGTCGCGCGGTGCCGCTTGCAGCAGCGCGGTGCGGATGCTCCCCAGCTGTTCGGGTGTCAGCTCTTCGGCGAAGCGGCGAGCTTCGCTGCGGGGGAGAATCAGCACCAGCGCCTGCTCACCCTGCCGCGCGCCGTTGTCGAGGGGGAGGGCAATGGCTTTCCACTGACCATCCGCCGCCTCGGCGCAGCGGAAAAGCCCGCGGGCACGCATCAGCCGGCAGGGGGGGAGCGCGCCGTCGGCATTCTCGAATTCGCGGGTCACGCTGTTGCCGCTGAGGAAGGGAATGCTCCACCGGGGGCTTTCGGGAGCCGGGCTGATGACTGCAAAGCGCGTTTCGCGCGAGATGAGCTCGGTGCCGATGGGGATGCGTCCCGGCAGCAGTTGGTTGAGCATCGAGAGAGCCGTGGGAAACTGGCTGCGGAGCGGCAGGCGCAGCAGGGGCGGGGCTTCTGCCCGAAAGGGAAGATCGAGGTCAGCTGTGAGGATGGCGGGCTCTGTGTTCGCCAGGGATTGCTGCGGCATAGAGAGAGCCTCGAGCTGTTGGCGGGGACTGCCACCGCTCAGATCGGCCAGTTGGCTGAGTCCGTCGGCAACGGAGGCGGGGGCTACGAGGGTGAGCGGCGAGCCCTTCTGCTCAGCAAGCGCCTCGCGGAAGAGTCTCAGGCTGAAGGAATCGACCGGAACACCACCCTCGGGAACGGCGTAGACCCCTGCCTGCGCTGCGTCCGGCGCCTCCCGGCGCAGGGCGGAAACCGCCAGCCCGATGGCCAGCCCGACAGCGCAGCAAAGAAGGTAGAAGGCGATGCGCAGGCGCGGCGGTAGTTTGGGAGCTTCAGCTGTAGCGGGAGAGTTCTTCATCGAGTTGGGGACAACGTGTGACGCAGTAGCGGGCACCCAGTTCCAAAACGGCGCGGTTGCCCAGCGAGTTGCGCAGGGTGAGGTGCACGGGCGTCTTGCCGGGATATTTGCCGAGAATGCTCTTGATGAGGGCGATGTCGCCCGCATCGTGTCGCGCTGTGTTGAGGGTAATGCCGTAGAAGGATGTGTTGGCTTTGCCGTGGCGGCGGGTGCCGAGCTGCTCGACCTTGTTGGCCGAAACCTTCTTGCCGCCCGTTTTTTCATCCGGGGAGACGCGGGCACGGATGCTTACGAAGTTGCCCGCTTCGAGCAGGCCTTCCTGCTTGGCGGCTTCGTCGTAGGCGCGTCCCCACACGAGGCATTCGCAGCTGCCGGTGAAGTCCTCCAGGGTGATGACGGCGAATTTCTGCCCGCTGCTCTTGCTGGATTTGACGGAGACGCTGCGCAGCATGCCGGCCATGTCCTGCACGCCGCGGATGTCGTCGTCCGCCAGATCGGGCAGGGAGCCGATGCGCAGATACTTGGGATTGTCGATGATGCCGCGCATGCTGTCGAGCGGGTTGCCGGTGAAGTAGGCCCCGGTGAGGAATTTTTCCTGATCCAGACGCTGCTCCTTGGGCCATTCCATGAGGATTTTGCTCTTCTCGGGAGCGATGGCCTCCGTGGTCATGTCGAAGAGCGCCATCTGCCCCACTTCGTTGTCCTTGTGGACGGTGGAGGC
>JBJEVL010000219.1:0-8177 GCA_051884335.1 Akkermansia sp.
AGAAGAGGCGTCCGCTGTGGAGCTCCATGGCGATGCTGCGCAGACTGATGGGGGCGGTGGCGAGCTCGGGCGGCTGGGGCAGGAGTTGGGTGCCGCGCTTGGCATCCACGGCGCCGGTGAGGGCGGTGTAGCCGGCGATGTTGCCCTCGGCGAGCAGACTCAGCTCCCCGGTGCTGCGCACCCAGCGGAAGAGCCCTTTTTCGGAGCCGACAAGCCATGCGCCATCATCCTGCTGCTGCAACACGGTGAGCCCTTTGCGCCCGGTGGGCGGGGCGCTCTCTAATTGCGACAGTCTCGCACCGAGGGAGGGCAGGCGGTAGAAGCCTCCCCGAGTCACGAGAAGATAATCGCCCTCCGCACGATCGCGGCAGCACTGCTGAAACTCCGCGGTGGCATCCATCGTGATATCGGCGATGAGGGGGCGCAGCGGAGGGCGCAGGAGGGCTCCGCTCAGGCAGATCAGCAGCAACAGCACCAGGAAGATTTTGCCGATGTGGAAGTGCAGCTTGAGGTTGTTGCGGAAGAGCTCGACATACTTTTTGCGGTTGGGTCGGCGCTTGAGGGCGACATGCAGCAGGCCGCTGCCGGAGAGCACGGCGAGGAAGAGGGCCAGCACGATGACGACCGCCCCGCCGATGCCGCCGAAGAGGAGCCTGCTGTGGAGTTTCTTGACGAGCGCGGGCAGGGCAACGGGCTCCTGCGGGGGCGCGGGGCTCACCTGCTGCCAGTCGCTGTAGGGCGGAGCTGCGCTGAGGACGCGGTGGTACCCCGTGAGGAGAAGCCGCTCCTCATCGCGGGCAATCCAACACCAGCGGTCACTCTCGGGGAGCGCGACAGGCTGCCAGTTGCCGGGGCTGCCGACCCACAAGCGGGTGGGGGTGACGGCGTAGTAGCGCTCATCCGCGCCGCGGGCGAGCGCCAGCACGTTGTGTCCGTCGAGTCCGGCCGAAGTGCCCTGCTCTGTCCATACACCGCAGCTGCCGTAGAGCAGACCGTCGCAGTCGCCGCGCAGGGCGCCGTTGTTCCAGTCGGTGATTTGGTAGCGCACGGGCATCCACGCTCGGCTGATGAGCGTTTCGGATGTCAGGGAGGGGAGGAGGAGCAGGATACCCGTCACGCTGAAGATGAGCAGCATGAGCCCGGCGGGGATGCCGACCCAGAGGTGGAGGCGATGCAGGAATGGTTTCATACGGCGTTTGGTTTGGGAAGGAAGTAGCCGCGCTGCTTGGCGCTGATGGGGAGCCCGGCCAGCTCCATGACGCGGAGCATTTCCTCCCACAGGCGGCGGCGCTCGGCGAGGTCGGCGGTGCGCAGGAGGTAGCTGGGGTGGTGGGTGACGATGACGGGGATGCCCCGGTAGCGCGCCGCGCGCTGCTCTTGGTAGGCGGCGAGGGGCAGCGGGCCGAGCTGCAGGATGCCGCGCGCGGCGATGATGCCGAGCGCGACGATGACCTTGGGTTGCAGGAGCCCGATTTCGTAGTCGAGGACGGGGAGGCTCAGCGCGATTTCGCGCTCGTTGGGCACGCGGGTGTTGAGGGTCTGGCGCGGCTGCGCGGGGCGGAATTTGACGAGGTGGGTGAGGTAGATGCTCTCGCGGCTCAGCCCCATGGCGCGGAGCATGGCGTCGAACTTGGCGCCGGCTTCGCCGCTGAAGGGGCTGCGGCTGCGCTCATCGCCGTAGTTGGGGCAATCGCCCACGAACATGATGGAGGCGCGGCGGCTGCCCACACCGAACACGGGCACCTCGCGCAGGCTGCCGAGCTCGCGCAGGGGTTTCCATGCGGGCAGCGCCTGCTCCAGCGCCTGCCAAGCGCTCTCGGGGCTGCCGCTACTCGCGGGGCGGAAGAAGGGGATTTCGCCCTCGTCGCGCGGCTCTTGCTCCACGGGGCACGCGGCGGCTTCGCGCAGCTCGGCGATGTGCGCCTCCGTATCTGAGGCGGCGGGCAGCTGCGGCGCAGCAGCGGGAGCCTGCGGCGACGCGACTGCCTCTTGCGTGGCGATGGGGGGGGCTCCCGCTCGGGTGGCGCGCCCGCCCCGCTTGAGGGCGAGCATCCAGCTGCGCAGGATGCTGCGTGCCTCTTCGTCGATGGGGAGGCGTTCCGCACCCTGTTCGCGCAGGGTGTTCAGGTAGTTCAGCGTTGCGGCGAGGGCATCCACGGCAGCGGGCGGGGGCTTATTCCAGCGTAAACGTTCCGTGCTCAGTGCTCAGGCTGCCGTCGGCGCCGCGCTGCTCATAGGAGACACTGCCCGCCTTGGCGGAGGTGAAGGTGAGGTAGTAGTGTTCGCTACCCTCCTCGCTGCTGATGCTGATGACGGCGCTGTGCTCGTCCTGACGCGTGTAAAGCATGTTGGTTTCGACCCCGCGGGGGAAGTCGAGACGGCTGCAGCTCGTGCCACTCAGCTTGAGGCTGCGCCCCTCCAAGGTCTCGGGGGCAGCATCGCTGCTCAGCAGCTTGCCAACGCTCAGAGCGCCGCCGACGCCCCCCACACTGCCGGCCGTGCCGGCGGCAGCCGTGACGGCGGCGGTGATGCAGGAGTTGAGGGCAAGAACAGACAGACCGATCGTAAGGAGACAGAGCGGGTGTTTCATGACGCGGCGATTCTACCACGTTGCGCCCCGGTAGTCAAGGACGGCGGCAAAGACGCAAGTTACTGAAACGCAAGCCCCCCGACCGGCAGGTCGGGGGGGCTGCGGAAAGGTGAGGTGAACGCTCTCCCGCGCAACATCCTGCGCCACACAGCGTCAGGGTTCTGCGGAAGGGTGCGGTGAACGCTCTCTCAGCCGGCCATGACAATGGCGCCGGCAAGGATGAAGAGGGCGATGATGACCCAAAGCACCACAAGCCCCTTGCCCTCGGCAGCCTGTCCGGTGCCCTGCAGGTGGGCGTATTTGCCGCGGATGCGCCCTTTCTTCATGAAGCCGTCGTAGTTGCGCTGCAGGAGCGTGGCTTCGATCTGGCGCATCATGTCCAACAGCACACCCACGAGAATGAGCAGCGAGGTGCCGCCGAAGAATTGGGTGACGAGCATGGGCAGACCGCCCCACACGGAAAGCAGGCTGGGCAGGAAGTAGATGAGGGTGAGGAAGAGCGAGCCCGCAAAGGTGAGGCGGCTCATGGTCTGGTCGAGGAAGGCGGCGGTGGGGGGGCCGGGGCGCACACCGGGGATGTAGCCGCCGCTGCGCTTGAGGTCCTCGGAAATCTGCTGGGGCTGGAACATGGTGGCTACCCAGAAGTAGGAGAAGAAGTAGATCATGACCGCCGAGAGGATGTAGTAGTACACATCGTTGGGCGAGAGCCAGGTGGAGACGAAGCCGTGCACCCAGCTGTCCTGCGAGAAGATTTGCGAGACGAGCATCTGCGGCAGCGCCATGATGGCGGTGGCGAAGATGACGGGCATCACGCCGGAGTAGTTGAGCTTGAGGGGCAGGTACTGCGTGCCGCCCTGCGTCATCTTGCCGTGGCCGACCACGCGCTTGGCGTACTGCACGGGGATGCGGCGCTGCGCCACACTGACGGTGACGACGAGCGCCACCACGAGAATCATGAAGAGGATAAGGGCGACCATGCCGAGCGAGCCGAGCGGGTTGATCTCGGTGCCGCGCATGACGCAGGTCTTCCACGCGACGGAGAAGGCGCCGGGCAGCGCGTGGATGATGTTGACGGAGATGATGAGGGAGATGCCGTTGCCGACGCCGCGCTCGGTGATTTGGTCGCCGATCCACATGAGGAACATGGTGCCGGTGACGATGATGAAGATGGTGGTCAGGGTGAAGATGATGCCGGGGGTCATCACCAAGTCACCGCAGTCCAGCCCGATGCTGGCCGGGTTGCGCAGGGTCTGGGTGAGCAGGTAGCCTTGAATGATGGCGATGGCGATGGCGAGCATGCGGGTGTACTTGGTCATCTTCTGCCGCCCGCCTTCCTCGCGCAGCATCTTCTGCCAGCTGGGCAATACGGCGCCCATGAGCTGCGTCATAATGGAGGCGGAGATGTAGGGCATGATGCCCAGCGCAAAGATGCCGCACTGCTGCAGGCCGCCGCCGGAGAAGATGGTGAGGATGGCGCCGAGGGCTCCCAGCGGGCTGTCGCCGTCCTGCGTTGCCTTGGCCATGTAGTCGGTGAGGGTTTGCACATCGACTCCGGGCAGCGGCAGGTGCACGCCCAGGCGCACGATGACAATCATGGCGAGGGTGAAGAGGATGCGGCTCCGCAGCTCGGGAACCTTCATGGTGTTGGCAAAGGCAGAAATCATCGTTTTCTGTGGTTAAGGGGGAATACAGTGGAAAAAAAGCGTGCAGCGCGGCGTGTCGGTTCTTCAGCAGAGCCCGCCCCGCCTGGGGGCGTTCGGAGAGAAGCGCATCGACCTGCCCTGCTCTCCACACAGCCGCCGGGCAGCGCTGCGCTGCCCGGCTCTGTGAGGTGTGTTGAAACGCGGCGTATGCCGCGGAGGCTCACTTGGAGAGCACCGTGAGGGTGCCGCCCGCCGCCTCGACCTTCGCCGCGACGGAGGCGCTGGCGTAGTCGACGGTGATGTTGAGAGCCTTGGAGAGGTTGCCGTTGCCCAGCAGCTTGATGCCGTCAACAGCGCCCTTGACCAGCCCGGTCGCGCGCAGCTCGGCCTCGCCCACCGCAGCGCCGGCCTCGAAGAAGGCCTCCAGCTGGTTGAGGTTGACGATGGCGATGTTGCTGCGGAAGCGGGCGTTGTTAAAGCCCTTCTTGGGCAGACGGCGATGCAGGGGCATCTGGCCGCCTTCAAAGCCGGGGCGGATGGAGCCGCCGCTGCGGGCTTTCTGACCCTTGTTGCCCTTGCCGCAGGTCTTGCCGAGGCCGGAGCTTTCGCCGCAGCCGAGGCGCTTCTTGCGGTGCTTGGCACCGGGATTGGGAGCGAGTGTTTCGAGAGTCAACATGGTTGATGAAATCGTTGGGGGTTACTCGGTTCAGAGCTGAGCGGCTTCCTTCTTCTTCTTGCCGCGGGCGGCGAGAATCTGATCGGCCGTGCGCATGCCGAGCATGGCCTGCATGACGGCTTTGACGACGTTGGCCGCGTTGGAGGAGCCCAGGGACTTGGCGATGACGTTGTTGACGCCGGCCGCCTCGAGGACGGCACGCACCTTGGCGCTCGCCACCAGACCCGTACCGGAGGCGGCGGGCTTGAGGACGATCTTGGCACCGCCGAACTCGCTGTAGACCTCGTGGGGGATGGTCTCGTTGACCACCACGACCTTCTTCATGGCGCGCTTGGCGGCGTCGGTGCCCTTGCGGATGGCGTCGGAGACCTCATTGGCCTTGCCGAAGCCGTAGCCGACCTTGCCCTTCTGATCGCCCACGACGATGAGCGCGGAGAAGGAGAAGCGGCGACCGCCCTTCACCACCTTGGCGCAGCGGTTGACGTAGACGACTTTCTCCATGAGCTGGGGACCCTCTTCGACGGGGGTCTCACCACGGCGGCCACCCTCGCGGCGGGGACCGCGACCGTTGCGGCCGGCATCGCGGCGGGGAGCGCGGGGAGCGCGACCCTGCGGAGCGGCAGCGGGAGCGGCTTCGGTTTCCGGAGCTTTCGTTTCTTCAGTGTTCATTGTTTGTGACCTTTCGTGTTAGAACTTGAGACCGGCTTCACGAGCGGCATCGGCCAGGGACTTGACCTTGCCCGTGTAGAGGAAACCGCCGCGGTCGAAAACGACCTCTGTGATGCCGGCAGCCAGAGCACGCTCGGCAATCAGGGCTCCGACCTTGGCAGAGGTCTCCTTGTTGGCGGCTTGCAGACCCAGCTGCTTGGTGCAGGCGGAGGCAAGCGTGCAGCCCTTGGTGTCGTCGATGACTTGGGCGTAGACGTGCTGGTTGGAGAAGTGGACGGCCAGGCGAGGACGCTCAGGCGTACCGGAGAGCTTCTTGCGGATACGCACATGCACGCGGGAACGGATGGCTTTGCGATTGATAGTACTCATTGTCGTATAAACTTTTTAAGGGGTTGCCGTGATTACTTACCGACGCTCTTGCCTTCCTTGCGGCGGATGTGCTCACCCACATAGTGGATACCTTTGCCCTTGTAAGGCTCGGGGGGATAGTAGCCGCGCACCTCGGCCGAGAACTGGCCGACGAGCTGCTTGTCGATACCCTCGACCTTGACCTTGGTGTTGTCCGTCACGGTGACGGTCAGTCCTTCGGGGATGGGGTGCAGGATGGGGTGCGATTTGCCGACGTTGATGTCGAGCGCCTTGCCCTTGACGGCGGCCTTGAAGCCCACGCCCACGATTTCCAGGTTCTTGGTGAAGCCCTTGGAGACGCCCTCGACCATGTTGGCGAGGAGGGAGCGGTTGGTGCCGTGCAGGGAACGCAGCTTGCGGGAATCGTCGGCGCGGCTGACGGTGAGGTGCTCGCCCTCAACGGCGGCGCTGATGCCCTCGGGGAGCGTCCAGCTCAGCTCGCCCTTGCCGCCCTTGACGGTGACCTTGCTGTCGCTGATGCTGACGGTGACGCCGGCGGGGATGGTGATAACTTTCTTACCTACTCGAGACATAATGTTCTGCCGGGTTGTGGGTTACCAGATGAGTGCGATGAGCTCGCCGCCGATCTGAGCCTTGCGGGCTTTGGCGCCCGTCATGAGACCGCGGGAGGTCGAGACGATGGAGATGCCCAGGCCGTTCATGACCGTGGGGATCTCGTCCGAGTGAACGTACTGACGACGGCCGGGCTTGGAGCAGCGCTTCACGTCGGTCACGATGGGCTTGCCCTCGGGGGTGTACTTGACTTTCACCTTGATGGCTTTGTCCTTGCCCTCGCCCACGGTTTCGCAGGACCAGATGTAGCCTTCCTCGGCGAGGATGCGGGCGATTTCGGCCTTGATGCCGGAATAGGGGGCGGTGAACGACTCGTTGCGGGCGTTGCCGGCGTTCTTCACGCGGGTGAGGAAGTCAGCAATGGGATCACTTAATACTGCCATAGTCGTAAAGGGGGTTAGGCGTTTTCTTCAGCTTTCTTGTTGGGCTTGCGGAAGGGAATACCCAGCTCGGCAAGCAGGTCGCGTCCCTCTTCGTCCGTCGGAGCGGTGGTCACGAAGATGATGTCGAAACCGATGTTGCGCTTGATCTGATCGAGCTCAATCTCGGGGAAGATCGACTGATCGGGGATGCCGATGGCGTAGTTGCCGCGACCGTCAAAGGACTTGGTGGGCAGACCGCGGAAGTCGCGGATGTTCGGCGCCGTGATGTTGATGAAGCGATCGAGGAACTCCCACATGCGATCGGAGCGCAGCGTCACGCGCGCACCGAGGATTTCGCCCTCGCGGAGTTTGAAATTAGCCACGCTCTTGCGGGCGTAGGTAGCGGCCGGCTTCTGGCCGGTGATTTTGGCGATTTCTGCCACGGCGTCTTCCACGGCCTGTTTGCGGTCGGGAGCCTTGCCCATGCAGGTGGTCACCACAATCTTCTCCAGACGGGGGACCTGGTGCACGTTGGCATACTGATGCTTCGCCCGGAGGGCCGGTACGACCTTCTCCTTGTAGTATGTAAGCAGTGTTGGTGTGCTCATGGTATTAGCGGGTCAGCTCTTGTGTATCTTGTTGTTGGTTCGGCTTAAGCGCGGGGTGTCCGCCTTGCGGCATCAGCCCACTTTCTTCACATTCGAGATGTGGATGGCGCCGTTGATTTCCTTGATGCCGCCATCGGGATCGCTCTCGGTGGGCTTGGTGGCCTTCTTGAGGAGGCGCACCCCTTCCACCGTCACGGTCTGCTTGGCAGCGTTCACGGAGAGAACGACACCACGCTTGCCCTTGTTCTTGCCGGCGATGACGATGACATCATCACCTTTCTTCACGTGGGTCTTCATCGTGTGTGTGTTAGTTGACGTGTTGACACCACACTACACCTGTAGTGCGGGGCGGCTAGTCTACACGCTTCTTACCCGAGCGTCAAGCAAAATGTCTGCTTTTTGATTCACGCACCCTGTTTTTTGCGCTTTTTGTCCTCGGCAAAGAGGCGTCGGGCGGTTCGGCGGTAGCGCAGCCCCAGCAGCAGGGCGACGAGACTGAGGGAGACGATGAAGCTCACCCAGGCGCCCGCCGCGCCCATGGCGGGGACAATCCAATCGGTGCGGATGAGGACGCAGGCGAGCGGGAAGCCGACGCCCCAATAGCCGATGATGGTGGCGCGGCTGATGGCATTGGTGTCTTGGCAGCCG
>JBJEVL010000220.1:0-1976 GCA_051884335.1 Akkermansia sp.
AAGCCCACGCTGCTGCGCTGCATGGCGGGGCTGCTGCGCCCCGCCGCCGGGCGGGTGCAGGTGCTGGGCGCCGACCCGCTGCACGAGCGCGAGCTCCTGAGCCGGCGCATGGGCTACATGGCGCAGCGCTTCTGCCTCTACGAGGAGCTGACGGTGGCGCAGAATGTGCGCCTGTGGTCGGGGCTGCGCGGGGTGCCCGCGCACGCGGCGGCGCCGCAGGCCGAGCGTCTGTTGGAGCAGGCCGATCTGGCGCGCTTTGCCGACCGCCTTGCGGGCAAGCTCTCCGGCGGCATGAAGCAGAAGCTGGCCATGGTCTGCGCGCTCTGCGGCACGCCCGAATTGCTGCTGCTCGATGAGCCCAGCGTGGGCGTGGACCCCGTCTCGCGCCGCGAGCTGTGGCGCATGGCGCAGGAGGCTCGGCGCACGGCGGGCTCCGCCATCGTGTGGGCGACCTCCTACCTCGACGAAGCCGCGCGCTGCGACCGCCTGTGCATGCTGCACGAGGGGCGTGTGCTCTTCCTCGGGCGCCCCGATGAGCTGCCGGGGGGCGATGTGGAGGGCGCGTTTATCCGCCTGCTGGGTGCGGGGCGCGCCGCCGCGACGCTCACCCCCGCCCCCGCGCCGCCGCCCGGGGCGGAGGTGGTGCTTGAGACCCGGTGGCTCACGCGCCGCTTCGGCGCCTTCACCGCCACCGACCGGCTGAGCATCCGCGTGCGCCGCGGGGAGATTTTCGGGCTTCTCGGGGCGAACGGCGCGGGCAAGACCACCGCCTTCCGCATGCTCTGCGGCTTGCTGCCCCCCAGCAGCGGGAGCGCCTCGCTGCTGGGTATCGACCTCGTGCACCACGCCGCGCGCGCGCGCCGCCAGCTGGGCTACATGGCGCAAAAATTCTCCCTCTACGCCGACCTGAGCGTCGCGAGCAATCTGGCGTTCTTTGCGGCGGTCTACGGGCTGCGCGGGGCGCGCAAGCGCGAGCGCACGGCGGCGGTGATGGAGCATTTTCACCTGATGCCCTACGCCGATCGCCCGGCGCGCGAGCTGCCGCAGGGCATCCGCCAGCGCCTGTCGCTCGCCGCCGCCACGCTGCACGAGCCGAGCTTCCTCTTCCTCGACGAGCCCACCTCGGGCGTCGACCCGCTGACGCGTCGCGAGTTCTGGGCGGAGATCAACGCCATGAGCGCGCGCGGCATCACCGTCATCGTCACCACGCATTTCATGGACGAGGCGCAGTATGTGCACCGGCTGGTGATGATGAATCGCGGACAGGTAGTGGCCGAGGGTACACCGCAGGAGCTCTGCGCGGCGGCGGCAAGCCCCGAGCTGCCCCGGCCCTCCATGGAGGATGCTTTTATTCACCTGATGGCGAAAGGGGGTGCGGCATGAGGCGCGCGCTTCTGCTCACGGTGAAGGAGTTTCGGCAGGTGGGGCGCGACCCCTCCGCCCTGCTGCTCGCCTTCGTGATTCCCGTGCTCATGATGCTGTTGTTCGGTTTTTGCCTGAATCTGGACGCTCCCGTGACCCCGGTGGCGCTGGTGGTTCAGGACACGGGCGAACCCGCGCTGCGCCTACGGCAGCAGGTGGAGGGATCTCCCTACTTCCGCACCCGGCTCTACCGGAGCGAGGCAGCGGCGGTGGAGGCGCTGCGCCGGGGGAAGGCGCAGGCTGCGCTGCTCATCCCCGCCGATTGCTCGCGCGCCCTGCAGCGCGGCGAATCCCCGCGGGTCGCCGCGCTGACGGACGGCTGCGTGCCCAACACCGCCCAATTCGCCGCCAACTACCTGCAATCGCTGGTGCAGGCATGGGCGGCGGAGCAAGTCGGGGCGGACGCCGCCATCAGCCTGCGGCGCAGCTGCCGCTACAACCCCGCTGCGCTGAGCCGCCATTACCTGCTCCCCTCCTCCATCACCATGGTGCTGTCCTTTGTGGCGACCTTCCTGACCGCCATGGTCGTGGCGCGGGAGTGGGAGCGCGGCACC
>JBJEVL010000221.1:0-8138 GCA_051884335.1 Akkermansia sp.
GATTGAGCGCCAGGGGAGTCGGATTTATCGCTTCCGCTCGAAGCAGTACCGCATTTATTTCACGATTGAGGATGGTGTGGTGGTGGTGCAGCGGGTACTGCACGCGGATTCGCTGAAGGATTTTGTGTTCCGTTCGGGCTTGGGTTCGGTGTCGGAGGATCGTGCGCTGGAGAAGTCGCGTACGTTTTGGAAGTTGATTGAGGACGGGGAGCACGCGAAGCGTCAGGCGGTGCGGTGAGGGGTCTGTGTCAGGCTTTGCTCGGTTCTCCGTCGCGGGTGGCGGCGGTGGCGGGGGCGACGCTGACGCAGTTGCTGCGGATGCGCTTGTTTTTGGTGCCGGCGGCGGTGGCGCTGCTGGTGCTGCTGCTGCAGTTTGTCCCGTATCAGGAGGGGGTGTGCGTGGAGTTTCAGGGGGTGGCGCAGCTGCTGTTCCTGAAGGATGTGTGCTTGGGCTGTATGCAGCTTTTTGCGCTGCTGTTTTGTGTGGCGGCGACGGCGTTGCTGATTCCGCGCGATGCGGAGGATCGGATTTTGTACACGATTTTGTGCAAGCCGGTGCCGCGTTTTGATTACTTGCTGGGGAAGTTGCTGGGGGTGGTGGCGCTGTTGCTGGTGGTGGTGGGTTTGCTGGATGGGTTGATGGTGCTGCTGTTGGAGTTGCGTGGGGCGTCGCTGGCGGCGTCGCTGCGGGAGCAGTTGACGCTGGCGGGGTTTTCGCCGGAGCAGGCGGCGCCGTATTTGGAGCAGGTGGCGGAGGCGGGGAATTCGTGGAATCTTCAGCGGGGGATTTTGGCTTCGCTGTTGGGTTACGGGGTGCTGACGGGGCTGACGTTGCTGATTTCCTGCTGCACGAGCGGTTCGCTGGTGAGTATGATGTTCGGCTTGGGTGCCTACGCGGTGGGGATGTTTCAGGGGACGCTGTTTGCTCTCCTGTCGGCGGGGCAGGGGGCGTCGGCGTCGCTGCAGCTGGTGCAGCGTGCGGTGCAGTTCCTTCTCCCGGATTTCAGCCTGTTCTCCGTGGCGGATGCGGCGGCCGCCGGTACCCCGCTCTCTTGGGGGATGCTCGGCGCTCTGGCGCTCCTCGCTTTCTTCTACATCTTCCTCTACCTCTCCGTCGCCGCCCTCATCTTCTCCCACAAGGAATTTTAGGTTTTTTAGGTTTTGTGCGCTTAATGAGTCAATGCTGCGCTTTTTCCAGTTCCCGTAGGCTTAATGAGTAGATGTTGTTTTTTGGGTTTTGTGCGCTTAATGAGTCAATGCTGCGCTTTTTTCGGTTCCCGTAGGCTTAATGAGTAGGTGTTGTGTTTTTCGGTTCCTGTGTGCCTGGAAAGCCGCTGCGGCGCGGGCAGAAGAATGTTTTTTTGACCTGATTGGTGATGAATGGTGAGTATCTGTTTTCGGTGGCGGTGACGCTGATGATTATTCTCGACCCCTTCGGCAATGCGCCGATTGTGCACAGTTTGCTGCGGGGGCTGCCGCCGCGCCGCCGTGCGTGGGTGATGGCGCGTGAGACGCTGTTTTTTACGCTGGTGTTGCTGCTGTTTTATGCTTGCGGCGGTTCGCTGCTGCATTATTTCGGGATTTCGAAGGCGGCGCTGACGCTGACGGGCGGTTTGCTGCTGATGTTGATTGCGGTGGGTTTGGTGTTCCCGCGGATCAATGTGCTGGAGGATGCTTCGGCGGATGCGGAGCCGGGGCGGGCGCCGGCTCGCGAGCCTTTCCTGGTGCCGATTACGGTGCCGCTGGTGGTGGGGCCGGCGGGGATGGCGTATGTGATGTTGCAGGCGTCGTTCAGCCATGGTGCTCTGGCGCATGCGTGTTCGGTGGGGGCGATTGTGGCGGCGTGCTTGGCGACGGGGGCGTTGATGGGGCTGGCGTCGGGGTTGATTGCTCGGGCGGGGCGTTTGTTTGCGGTGGTGCTGGAGCGGGTGATGGGTACGCTGCTGGCGATGATTGCGCTGGAGATGCTGCTCAACGGGATTTCGATGTACATTCGGTCGCTGTCGTGAGGGAGGAGGAGCTCAGGGAGCGCGCGCAGGCGGGGGAGCCGGGGGCGTGCGCGTTGTTGGCCAAGCGTTTGCTGCGGGGCCGGGGCTGCGCGCGCGACTACGAGCGCGCGGTGGAGTTGCTGAATGTGGCGGTGGCGGGGGGCGATGCGGATGCGCTGTATCGCTTGGGGAAGTGTTATCTCAAGGGGATTGGCTGCACGCGCGATGCGGCGGGGGGTGTCAGTTGCCTGGAGCGTGCGGCGGGCAATGGCCACGCGGCGGCGGCGCTGCGCTTGGGCTGTTGTTTCGAGGAGGGGCTGGGGGCTCCGCGCAGTGCGGTGCTGGCGGCGTACTGGTTCCGCCGGGCGGCGGCGCTGGGGGAGCCGCGTGCGGCGGCGGCGCTGCTGCGTTTGGCGCGGTCGTGAGAGGGGCGGCCGTTGCCGCGTGCGTTGAAATAGCGTGCGCTGCCACGATGTGGGCTTGACCTGCCGACCTGTTGTGCCACAATGGCACGAGCAAACTGTTCGCACGCTCATGTTACAGACCTTCCACAATCTCATCAATACGCCGGCGTTTTATTTTATTGTCGGCACGCTGCTCATTGTGCTGTTTTTCTGGTATTTGGCTTCGGAGAATGACCGTGTGAAGCGCAATGCCGGCACCTTTTTCATCGTGGGTTTGTCGGCGTTTTCGCTGCTGTCGCTCTTCCTGAACGGCATTCACTACGGTATTGATATTTCCGGCGGTGCGGAGCTGACGATGGAGGTGCAGCCCAAGCTGGATGACCGCGGGGTGCTGACGCCGCCGACGGCGGAGGATATGGAGCAGGCTTGCAATATCCTCAATGAGCGTTTGAATGCGACGGGTACGAGTGAGGTGCAGATTCTGCACTCGGGCAACAAGATTCTGATTCAGATTCCGCAGCAGGATGCTGACCCCGTGGTCAACAAGGAGAAGATTGATGCCATGGAGAAGATGCTCACCAAGATGGCCAAGCTGGAGCTGCTGGCGGTGTACCCGGAGAGTGAGCGGGTGATCGCGGATGAGGAGACGCAGCAGGCGATCGAGCTCTACGAGCAGCGCCGGGCGGAGTATGATGCCAAGGTGGCGGCGGGCGCGCGCAATGTGGTGCCCCCGGCGATGCCGCGCATCCCCTCGAAGTTCGGGCTGAATGATTACATGATTCGCCCCTACCCGCACACGGATGATGAGACGGGTGAGCCGGTGCTCGATCGCCACGGTCGCCCGGTGATTGAGTACATGGTGCTGCAGAAGCCCTACGCGGCGATGCAGAAGGACATGTACATCACGGGCAAGGAGGTGTCGTCGTCCCAGCCGGATTATGTGCGCAAGGGCTATGTGGATGTGGTGCTGAACCGCACGGGTGCCGCGCGCATGGGCAAGCTGACGGGGGCGATGCAGATCGGTCGCGACCGCTTGGCGGTGGTGCTCAACAACAGCATTAAGTGCGCGCCGACGGTGCAGGCGGTGCTGCACAAGGAGTTCAACATCTCGGGCTTGAACGGCAAGGGCGAGCCGGAGGATATTTCTAAGGCGCTGGCCAACCCGCTCTCCAGCGATTTGAAGGTGGAGGGGCGCAAGGATGTGTCGGCGCAGCTGGGTAAGAGCGCGCTGGAGCAGGCGCAGATTGCCGGTCTGATCGGCATGGTGGGCGTGTTCGCATTCTGCTACTGGTACTACCGCTCGGCGGGCATGGTGGCGATGGTGGGTTTGGCGATCAACGCGCTGACGCTGCTGGGGCTGATGAGTCTCTTCGGCTTTGTGCTCACGCTGCCGGGTATTGCGGGTATCGTGCTGACGATGGGTGTGGCGGTGGATGCCAACGTGCTGATCTACGAGCGCATGCGCGAGGAGCGCAAGACGGGTCGCCCCTTCATCGTCTGCCTGCGCGCGGCCTACGAAAAGGCGTTTTCGGCCATTTGGGACTCCAACATCACCTCGCTGATCACGGCGGTGATTCTCTTCTGGATTGCCAGCGGTTCCATCAAGGGATTCGCGGTGACGACGAGCGTGGGTATCATCACCTCGCTCATCGGCGCCATTGTGGTGACGCGCGTGGTCTTTTTCTGGGCGGAGCGCCTGGGGCTGATGAAGGATTTTGTCTTTGCCCGCGCGCCTTTCGAGGGTCGCAACTTCGATTTCCTCAAGTGGCGCAAGCCGGCGATGATCGCGTCGCTGGTGCTCATCCTCGGCTGCATGGCCTACATGGTGGGCATTCGCGGGGAGAAGTCGCTGGGTATTGACTTCACGGGCGGCACGACGTCGACCTATGTGGTGCCGGATTCCTGCGCGCTGGATTACAAGCAGGCGGAGAACACGGTGATGGGCATGACGCTCTCCAAGGTGCCGACGATTCAGGAGTTCTCCAACGCGACGGATCGCAACATCAAGATTCGCTGCGCCAGCAAGGGGGAGGCGCTGCTCATCGACCGCACGCTGCGCGAGCAGGTGCCGCACATGAACGAGCTGCAGGCGCCCGATGTGGAGGAGGTGAGCGCGGCGCTGGGCGCGACCTTCCTCAAGACGGCCTGCTTCGCGCTGCTGATGGGCATGCTGGGCATCACGATTTATCTCTCCATCCGCTTCGAGTGGAGTTTCGCCATGGGCGCGCTGGTGTCCATCGCGCACGATGTGTTCGGCATCATCGGGCTGGTGGTGCTGCTGGGCACGGAGCTGAGCATCATCCACATCGGCGCGTTCCTGACGGTGGCGGGCTATTCGATTAACGATACGATCGTGATCTACGACCGCATCCGCGAGCGCCTGCGTCTGGCGGCGCCCAATGAGAAGCTCATCGACATCATGAACGAGGCCATCAACACGACGCTGTCGCGCACGCTGCTCACCTCCGTGTCGACCATCGCGGTGCTGGTGGCGCTCATTGCGCTGGGCGGTCCCGCCATGCGCGATTTCTCCATCACCATGCTGCTGGGTATCGCTATCGGCACCTACTCGTCCATCTACATCGCCGCGCCCATCGTGCTCTATTTCGACCGCAAGCACGATCTGCGCGCCGAGCTGCAGGCTCAGGCGCAGGCCGATGCCGAGGTGTAATCCCGCTCACCCTGCCGCCGCGTGAAGCACTACCGCCTGCTGCTGCTGTTCTGCGCTGCTGCCTTCGCCGCTGCTCTGTGGGGCTCGGTGGACTGCGGCGCGCGTCTGGCGGCGACTCCCGAGGGCGCGGAGGCGACGCACCTGCGGCGGCTGATTTACTTCCACTTTGCGCTGTCGCAGCTGGCGGTGCTGGCGGCGGTGGCGCCCGTGCTGCTGCGCCACCGCGCGTGGAAGCGCTACTACCTGCTCATCAGCTACAACGAGCGCGGCATGCAGCTCAACCCGCCGGGCATCCGCATGCCGCGCGGGCGGGTGTACCGCTGCCACCTGCACAATCTGGCAACGGCAGAGCTGCCGCCGGCGGACGCTCCCGTGCTGGTGTACCCGCTCTTCATGCTCAGCGGCAGCAGCAGCGGCGAAAGGCTGGTGCGCGAGCTGGATGCCGCCTATGCCTGCGCGCGGCGGCGGCTGTACTACCAACCGGTGCTGGGAGCCAGCCCTTGGCTGGCGCGCGCGGCAGCAGAGCGCATCAGCACACAGCTGCGCCCCGGCACGGGCGTGCTGGTGGTGGCGCACGGCTCACCCTTGCCCGAGCCGCCGCCGGAGCCGGCGCTCTTCTGCCGCCGCCTGCGCGAGCTGCTGCCCGGCACGGAGGTGGTGCTGGGCTACTTCGGCTGCCAGCAGCCGGCGGCGTCGGCTCAGCTGGCCGGCATGCAGGCCGCGCATGTGCTGCTGCTGCCGTTCCTGCTGACGGAGGGGGTGCACACGGCCAAGGATTTGCCGAGCGAGGCGGAGGCGCGCGCCTGCGGCAAGACGCTGGAGCGCCTGCCCGTGGCGGCGGAGCTGCTGCCCGGCTCGGGGAGGGAGGAGGAGGCATGAAGCTCGCGCTTAAGGTCACGCCCGGGGCGCGGCGCAATGAACTGCTGGGCTGGGAGGAGGATTACCCGGGCGTCGGGCGGGTGCTGCGGCTGAAGATTGCGGCGCCCCCGACGGAGGGCAAGGCGAACAAGGCGCTCATCGCCTTTCTGTCCGAGAGCTTAGGGCTGCCCAAGAGCGCGGTGGAGCTGGTGCACGGCACGAGCGGCCGCATCAAGCTTGCGGAGCTGCCGGACAGCGCGCGCGCAGCGCTGGCGCAGTGGGCAGGGGAGTGAGGATTTGTTCCGCTCTCCGACAACGGAGCGCCGCAGAAAGAGCCTCCCCGGAGAAAATCCTCCTCCCGAGAGACCGATCAGTTAAAAAAACTGTCGGGCAGGAAGCCGCCCGTCATGATCTTGAAGCGCAGCGTCAGGCCCGCCACAAAAGCCGCCGCGAGGATGATGATGACGTAGAGGGGGGTGATGAGCGTCACAATCGGGTTCTCCTTCTTCACCTTGGGCAGGCGTGTGGGCGTGCTGCGGCGCGCGGGAGCAGCCTTGGGAGCTGCTTTCGTCTTGGCGGCGGCAGCGGGCTCTGCAGGAGCCTCACTCGGCGCTGCCTCGGTCGCCAAGGTCAGCCGATAGCCCCCCAGCTCAAACACATGGCCCGGCTCGACAAGGGCAGGCTCTGTCAACGCTGCCTGATGGAGCAGCACCGCTCCCTCGGCGGGGCTCAGCGTCACCTGTCCGCCCGCAAAGCTCAGCGTGGCGTGTTGGGGGGCAATCCCCTCGCCCTGCAGGGCAATGGTGCTTCCCTCGGCGCTGCCCAGGGTCCAGAGGGCATCGTCGGCGGGTGTTTCGTAGCTCAGGGTCTGTCCGGCAGGGTCGATGAGTTGCAGCATGGCCATATCGCCTACCAGTATGGCACATGCACCCGCGATTGCAAGCGCAATTTCGCCGCCGCGCGGCCTCAGTGCCCCTTTTCGGCGCGCTCGCGCGCCAGCGCCTGCAGGCGTTGTTCCATGTGCGGCACGGGACTGAAGCAGTGCGTGCGCGCTTGTAGCGTACAGCGCAGCAAGCCCAGATCAGCCAACTGGCGGAGGTCGGTGCGTGCCGTTTGGCGTACCACTTTGTAATCGCGACAGTGAAGAGGGACGGTCGTGCTGCAATCCGGGTGGCGCAGCAAGTGCAGGAGCAGAGCCTTCTGTCGATGATTGAGCTCGTGCATGGCACCGAGCTTCTCCTGCAGCTGCTCGTGCTCCCGTTGCTTGTTGCGTACATGCTCCGTCAGGCTGCGAACCGAACGCAAAATGGTGTTCAACTGGTCGAGGATGAAGTAGTTCAGATCGCCTGCATCCTCCTCGCAGTCGATGAAAGACTCGTAGTAGCTGCGCGGGTGAAGGCAAATCTCGTGTGAAATGGATATGTACTCAAAGAGCCAATAGCCGGCGCGCAACATGGAGCGGTAGAACAAGGCCCGCGCCGTGCGTCCGTTCCCATCGGTGAAAGGGTGGTCGTATGCCAGCTGAAAATGGAGCAGAATGGCGCGCAAAACGGGATGCAGGTAGGGGGAGTCGTCCGCATTGGCCAAGCGGCACAGCGCTTCCATGCGCTGAGTCAATTCCGCAGCCGGGGGCGGTTCATGGATGATGTCCCCCGTCCGTTCATCTTCGATGCGCACCTGATCGCACGCACGGCGCAATTGCCCGGCTTGCTCCGGATGTCGGAGCGTCCCCGTTGTCATACTGCGGTGGATGGCAAGAATGCCATTGGGAGTGAGGGGGTCACGGCTGTGCTGCAGAATCATCTGCATGGTGTGGTAGTTATTGAGTACCATCTGCTCATGGGGAGTGCGCGGATGACGCTCACTCCGGATGAGATCGCGCGCCTCGGAACGGGTGACGGCGGCGCCCTCCAGCAGGCTCGACATGATGGATTCCTCTGCCAAGGATGTAATGAGATACCGATCGCGTTCGACGGGTGTAAGGACAGACTGCGAATCAGTCATAATCATGCCGCCTGCTTCGCGGTCGATGCGGTGCAGCAGCTGCATCATCATGTCGGTCGGTGCGTAGCTGAACGGTCGGCCTTTTTTGTCCTTCAGGGACAGGCACCGACGAGCCTGAGCCCTGTGCAACTTAATCCCCAACCACCACTGCTCTGCCGTTAATCCTTCGGGTACCCGGTGAAAACGCAACTTGCGCCAAGGGAGATAGCGCTC
>JBJEVL010000222.1:0-1971 GCA_051884335.1 Akkermansia sp.
TGAGCCGCAGGCCGTATTGCAGCAGACCCGCCACGATGACCCAGCAGACGAATGCCCCCGCCATGAACAGCGGCAGCTGCGCCTTGAGCGCCGCGAAGAGGCTGCTGTGCTGCACCATGGGGCTGCCCGCCAGCCCCTTGAAGAGCACGAAGTAGGTGATGGCGGTGAAGGCCAGCCCGCACCACAGCGGGCCGATGAGGCGGTACATGCGCTGGTAGCGGAAGCTGAAGAGCAGGCGCGCCAGCCACATGACCGTTGTGCCCAGCACAAAGGCCGCCGCCACCGAGGCGAAGATGGCGCAGATGGTCGCAAAGGCTTTGGAGGTGCGCATGTAGTCCCCCACGGGCAGCTGCGAAAAGCCGCTGTCGTACACCGCCATGCCCAGGCTGGAGCCCAAGAGGGCAAAGACGAGCACCACCGTGGTCGAGGTCGGCAGCCGCAGCATATAAAAGGTGTCCATCAGCACAATGTTGGACACCATGACCGCCAGGTAGAGGATGAGCATCTCCTTGAAGGTGAAGAGCGCGGGGTTGAACATTTGGCTGCGCGCCACCTCCATCATGCCGCTGGAGAAGGAGGCGCCCAGCACCACACCCACGGCCGCAAAGCACAGCAGCACATGGCGCTTGGCCGCCTTGCAGCCGATCGCTGCGTTGAGAAAGTTGCAGGCATCATTGCTCACGCCCACGACCAGCCCCGAGACCGACAGAAGCGCCAGCATCGCGATGATAACATAATAGATCGCATCCATGTTTGCCCCCTGTCTACCAAAAAGCGGGCGGCAAGACAAGCCAAATGTGACAGCACCGCCACAGAGCACCGCTTTTGTGGCGAAACCGCCACAAAGCAGCGCCTCCCATGTGTTCGGATTTTTTGTGACTTGAGGGCATATTAGGGTGGACTAACTTTGCGGAGACTGCTACACTCAGCATGCGAGGACTCGGCCCGCCCGCTGTCAGGGTGCCGCCCATCGGCCTCGAACGCCAACATCTCCACGATTCTTATGCAGTATACGACAGAAGTTGAACACATGTGCTGCGTCGCCAAGGGCTGCAACCACGGCCCCGCCCCCATCCCTCAAGAGGGCGCTTGGACGCAGGCAACCAAGATTGAGGACATCTCCGGTCTGACCCACGGCGTGGGCTGGTGCGCCCCGCAGCAGGGCGCCTGCAAGCTGACGCTCAATGTCAAGCAGGGTGTCATTCAGGAGGCTCTCGTCGAGACCATCGGCTGCTCGGGCATGACCCACTCCGCCGCCATGGCTTCCGAGATTCTCCCCGGCAAGACCATCCTCGAGGCGCTCAACACCGACCTCGTGTGCGACGCCATCAACACCGCCATGCGCGAGCTCTTCCTGCAGATTGTCTACGGCCGCACGCAGAGCGCCTACTCCGAGGGCGGTCTGACCATCGGCGCCGGTCTGGAGGACCTGGGCAAGGGGCTGCGCTCGCAGACGGGCACGCTCTACGGCACGCTGGCCAAGGGCTCCCGCTACCTCGAGCTCGCCGAGGGCTACATCACCAAGCTGGCTCTCGATGAGAACAACGAAATCATCGGCTATCAGTACGTCAAGATGGGCCCGATGATGGAGGACATCAAGAAGGGCGTGGACGCCAACGAAGCCGTCAAGAAGTACACGGGCACCTACGGCCGTTTCGACGGCGCTGCCAAGTACATCGACCCCCGCCACGAGTAAAGAACCCCTAACATCATCACAAGACTATGCCTCTTTTTGAATCCTACTCCCGCCGCATCGACCAAATTCTCGCGGCGCTGAAGCCCTACGGCATCTCCTCCTGCGAGGAGGCCGAGCAGGTCTGCCTCGCCAAGGGGGTGGACGTGCGTGCCATCGTGCGCGGCATCCAGAACATCGCCTTCGAGAACGCGGGCTGGGCCTACACCGTGGGCGCCGCCATCGCCATTAAGTAGGGCTGCACCAAGGCTGCCGACGCCGCCGAGGCCATCGGCGAG
>JBJEVL010000223.1:0-1967 GCA_051884335.1 Akkermansia sp.
CGATGCACCGAGGCTGGACCTCGGCTTGGAAGCCGATGCGGGTGACTACATCCGTCACGATGGTATCTCCGACTTCGGTCTCAAACAGTTTCGTGCAGCCTACGGAGACCCCAAGATCGGCAAGGAGGATATCTTTTACTATGTCTATGGGCTGCTGCACAGCGCAGAATACCGCACACGCTTTGAGAACGACCTCAAAAAAGAACTGCCCCGTATTCCCTTTGCCAAGGATTTTTGGGCATTCTCTCAGGCGGGCAGGCAGTTGGCAGAACTCCATCTCCACTACGAAACCCTTGAGCCGTATCCGCTCAAAGAGGAATCCAACGGCGACTTCCGCGTGACCAAGATGCGTTTCCCCAAGAAAGGAATTCGCGACACCATCCGTTACAACGACACCTGCACGCTCTCCGGAATCCCCGATGAAGCCTACGCATACATCGTCAATGGCAAGTCTGCTCTTGAATGGCTGATGGAGCGCTACGCCGTGACGACGGACAAGGACAGCGGCATTGTGAATGACCCGAACGATTGGTGTGACGAACAGGGCAATCCCCGCTACATCATTGACCTCGTGAAGCGCGTCGTGCGCGTGAGCATCGAGACAATGAACATCGTGAGGGCACTCCCCGAGCTCCGCGAGCTGTGAGAGCCCGGGGAAGGGTTAGCAGTGCGTCTCGGCGGCATGCACTCCCTGCTTTGAGCGAGCCGCAGGCGGGGCGCCCCCGCCCGCAGCGCAGGACTCACGCCTGCGGGGCGGGCTTCTCCGGAGTCTCGGGGCTCTGCTTGCCGAGGTAGTCGGGCAGCTGCACGCCCACACTCGAAGCGAGCTCATGCAGCGGCAGGGTTCCCGTCACCAGGTTCTGCACAAAACTGCCCACGCTGCCGCTCTCCGAGCCGCCGCCCATGACCACCACCTTGTCGAAGCGCAGCCCCTGCACCGCCCCGGCCTGCGTTGCCACAATCTGTGGCAGCTGCTCCGTAACCAGCAGTCCGGCGGCGGCGCGCGCATCGCCCGAAGCTTCGACCATGCGGCGGAAGCCCTCGGCCTTGGCCGCCAGCGCCGCCTGAATGGCCGCTGCCTGACCGCGACCGACCATCTCCAAGCCCTCGCCCTCGGCTTTCTTCTTGAGCAGGAGCGCATCGGCCTCGCCCTGAGCCAGCTTGATGGCGGCGTTACCCTCCGCCGTTTTCTCGATGACCAGCGCATCGGCGCGACCCTGCTGCTCGCGCACCAGCACAGCGGCGGCGGCCTCGGCGGCAATCTCCTGCTTGCGCTTGAGAATCTCGGCCTTGACGATTTCGTTGGCCGTCTGCGTGGCGCGCTCCAGCTCGGCGCGCTTCAGCTCGGCCTCGCGATTGGCGATGTAGCCCGCCTGCTCGGCCTGCGCCGCCTGCTCCTTCTCGGCCACCAAGGCAATGCGCTGAGCCTCGGCCTGGCGCACCTTGAGGCGGGCGTTGGAGTCCGCCACCTTCATGGCGGCCTCGTTGTTGCCCTCCACGGCGGCGGCGTTCGCCATCGCCACGCGCACCGTCTGGTCGCGCAGCGCCTCCGCCTTGCCGATTTCGCCGCGCCGCGTCTCCTCCGCCACCTTGATCATGGCGTCATTGATGGCGCGGGCAGCCGCCTCGCGACCGAGCGCGTCGATATAGCCGGAGGCATCGCGGATATCGGTGATGTTGGCGTTGATGAGGTAGAGCCCCACCTTGTGCAGCTCGACATCCACGCCGCCCGTGATGCCCTTGATGAGCTTCTCGCGGTCGGCGTTGATTTCCTCAATGGTCAGCGAGGCAATGACCACACGCATCTGCCCCATGATGATTTCGGAGGCGAGGTCGCGGATGTCCTCGCGCGTGCGCCCCAGCAGTCGGCTGGCGGCGTTTTGCATGATCTGCGGCTCGGTGCTGATACCCACGATGAAGGACGAGGGCACATCCACGCGGATATTCTGGCTGGAGAGAGCCCCCTT
>JBJEVL010000224.1:0-1965 GCA_051884335.1 Akkermansia sp.
CGCCCCGACATCACCGTGTTTATCAATGGTCTGCCGCTGGCCTTCTACGAGGTCAAGAAGCCCAACAGCAAGGAACAAATGAAAGCCGAGCGCGACCGCATGACCCATCGCAACGCCCAAAGCTGTTTCCGCCGCTACATGAACATCACCCAGCTCATGCTCTTTTCCGGCAACCAAGAGTACATGGACGGCAACCGCTGGCAAGGCAACTTCTACTGCACCACCTCTCACGGTGAGCCCCATTTCAACTTCCTCCGCGAGAAGCCGGAAGTGGCATTTACCCCAAGCCAATGGCACAAGCCGAATGAAGATACCATCCGCACCATCCTGCGCGACACCAAGCTTTCCGGCTACGAACACACGCCCGAGTTCCCGGCATCCATCGACCCACAGCGCCCCGCTGCACGATTTGCCACTTCCCTGTTATCCCGAGAACGGCTGGCATTCATGCTGCACTTTGGTATCGCCTATGTCAAAAGCAAAAACGCGACGCATCCGGAAAAACACATCATGCGTTATCCGCAGTTGTTTGCTTCCCTGCGTCTGCGCCAATGGCTGGATGCGGGCAACACCCGCGGCACTATTTGGCACACCCAGGGCTCGGGCAAGACGGCACTCGTCTACTACTCTGTCAAAAACCTGACCGACTATTACGGCAAACAGGGTATCGTCCCCAAATTTTTCTTTGTTGTCGACCGCATCGATTTGGCGCGTCAGGCAGCCGACGAGCTGTCTGCGCGAGGCTTGCACATCGTACGAGCAGAGAGCCGCGGAGAGTTCGATAAGCTCCTGCGCAGCCAAAGCGGCAAGGACGGCAAAGAAGGGCAAGATGAAATCAACGTCATCAACATCCAGCGATTCAAATCAGACGGAGGCAAAATCATCGCCCCCTACGGCACGAATATCAAACGCATCTTCTTCATCGACGAAGCTCACCGCAGCTACAAACCCAAGGGATCCTTTCTGGGCGCCTTGCTGAATGCCGAAGCTGATTCCATCTACATTGGTCTGACGGGGACCCCCAAACTCGCCTCCCCCGAGCCCGAGGAAACCCGCGAGGCATTTCTGAAACGGGAAAAAGCGACACGCGAGATCTTCGGCGGCTACATCGACACCTACTACTACAACCAATCCATTCAGGACGGCTACACCCTACGCCTGCTGCACGAAGTGGTCGAAACCCAGTATCGCGTTATTCTGGAAGATGCGCTGAAACAAGTGAAGATTCTGGTGGGCGACGCCAAGAAACGCAAGGTACTGTACGCCCACAGAAGGTTCGTCACCCCGCTCACCCAATACATCGTCACCGACCTGCTAAACGCACGCGAAATCCACGGGGATCGCAGTATCGGCGGCATGGTTGTCTGCGACACCTCTGAGCAGGCGCGCGCCATGATGAAGGTGCTGGCAGAAAAACACCCTGAAATCAAAGCCGCGCTCATTCTACACGATGAAGGCACGGAGGAGGAGCGCAAAATTTTGACGGATCAATTCAGAAACGGCGATCTGGATTTACTGGTCGTGTTCAATATGCTGCTGACGGGATTCGACGCCCCGCGGCTCAAGAAACTCTACATGGGGCGCATCGTCAAAGAACACAACCTGTTGCAAACCCTGGCACGCGTCAACCGTCCCTACGGAGACTGGAAATACGGACACGTGGTCGACTTCGCCGATATCCGAAAAGCTTTCGATGCCGCCAACGCCGCCTATCTGGAGGAGCTGAAAAAAGAGCTGGGCGGAGACTGGAGCAGCTACGATGCCCTTTTTCGCACTCGGGAGGAAATTCAGGCAAGCATCGACAAGATGAAGGATTACCTGTGGCGATACTGTCCCGATAATTTGGCCATCTTCGAACAGTTGCTGGATACCGCCGACAAGAAGGAGCTGCAACAACTGCGCCGCACTTTGGCCGAAGCCCGCGCACTGCGCGCCAGCATCATCGGCGGCGGGTACGACATGAGC
>JBJEVL010000225.1:0-1963 GCA_051884335.1 Akkermansia sp.
GGACACTGGGGGGTACGCTCCCGCTGTGTGTGGAATCCTTCCGCGCCTGTGTGCAGGAACAGACGGGACAGCGCCCGAGCGAGGAGGAGGTGGTGCGCCACTTCGGCATTTCCGACCGCGGGGTGCTGGCGGCGCTGCTGGGGATGCAGCCCGATGACCCCGCGCTGCCCATCCGTCGGCTGGTGCAGATTTACGAGCAGCTGCACCGCGTGCTGGCGCCCGCGCCCTTTCCGGGGGCGGTCGAGCTGCTGCGGACGCTGCGCGCCGAGGGCTATCGGCTCGCACTCGTCACGGGCAAGGAGCATTACACCGCCGTGCCGACCCTGCGCGTGTTCGGCATGGAAGGGCTTTTCGACGACACGGCCTACGGCGTGCCCACCCGCAACTGCAAGGCCGAGCAGCTCGCCGCGCTGCGGCAGCGCAGCGGCGTGGATGCGCGGGCACTCATCTACGTGGGCGATGCACCCTCGGACATCGAGATGGCACACCGCGCCGGCATCCGCATCATCAACGCCGCCTGGGCGGCAACGGCGGCGGATATGGCTGCCGCTTGTACGGCTCTCCGTCCCGATTATCGACTCACCGATTTTTCCGAATTGTTACCCCTGATTCATTCTCTATGATGTACCGAACCTGTTTGAGCGCGGCGCTGGCCGCCGCCGTTCCCGCTATGATTGCCCCCGCCCTTGCCGACACGCCTGTTGTCTACCCCACGCCGCAGCAGGCGGCATTCAGCGGCAGCTATGTCCGCGCGACGAATGTCATCGTGCGCGAGCGCGCCGAGGATGCCTCGGGCGAGCTTTGGCAGGGCATCCCCGCCGATGTGGAAGGCGCCTACGGCATCCGCATCGCGGCAGACGGCACTGTGGAGGTGTGCGCCAACGATGATGTCGGCGTGTTCTACGCCAAGCAAACGCTCAGCCAGCTGCTGCGCGGCGTGCCCGGAGCGCAGAATGCGCAGGCCGACCCCTTCCCCGACAAGGATGTTGACGCCGTGGCGCGCTTGGGCGATCTGCCCGTGGGCACCATCCGCGACTGGCCCGACATCCGCTACCGCGGCACCGTCGAGGGCTACTACGGCATTCCCTGGAGCTACGAAGCGCGCCGCTCGCAGTTTGCGTTTTACGGGCGCAACAAGATGAATTTCTACATCTACGCGCCCAAGGACGACCCGCTGCACCACGGTCAGGGCTGCTACGCGCCCTACCCGGAGCAGAAGCGCTTTGAGATCGCCTCGCTGGTGCGTCTGGCGCGCGAAAATCATGTGCATTTCGTCTGGGCCATCCACCCCGCCAACACGGTGGATTGGAGCGATGACAACGGCAAACCCCGCTTGGATGCCCTCTGCGCCAAGCTGCAGATGATGTACGACCTGGGTGTGCGCGATTTCGGCGTGTTGGTGGATGATTCCATGGGCGAAATCGGCAAGGTGGAGCGGCAGGTGCAGCTGACCAACTACATCGTGGAGAACTTCATCCGCAAGCACCCCGATGTCAATCAGGACATGATCATGTGCCCCACGGGCTACAACCGCAGCTGGACCAAGGAGCAGACGGTGCGCGCGCTGGGCGAGGGGCTGGCCGAGGGGGTGATGCCCATGTGGACGGGCAACACCGTGGTCTGCGACATCACCCTGTCGGGGCAGCAGTGGGTCACGGAGCGCCTGCAGCGCCCCAACTTCATCTGGTGGAACTGGCCCTGCAATGATATGAAGCCCTCGCGCCTGTCGATGGGGCGCACCTACGGTCTGGGGCAGGAGCCGGAGATCAAAAAGACCTTCAGCGGCTTTGTGTCCAACCCCATGGAGCGCGCCGAGGCGAGCAAGGTCGCCCTCTTCGGCGTGGCCGACTACACTTGGAACATCGGCGCTTTCGATTCCGTCACCTCGTGGAAAACGGGTATCCGCCGCCTCTACCCGCAGTGTGCGGCGGCCATGCAGCTCTTCTGCAACCACAACTCGGAC
>JBJEVL010000226.1:0-8051 GCA_051884335.1 Akkermansia sp.
TTGTTGATTTTATGACATTATAACGCGTCATATTCCCCAATGCGTTTGCCCTGGGAGCAATGACAACGAAGCGCCTTGCATCCGCACACCAAGCGTTTATAATCTCTCCTGTATGCCCATCCTCCCCATCAGTCCCTGGCTATGCCGCCTCGAACGACCGGGGCTGGATGTGCCGCTGACAGCCCTCTGCTGGGGCTGCGCCTGCGTCCGACTGATGGGCATTCCCATGCTCACGAACGCCCCGCTGACCGTAACCGTCACCTCGCTGTGGGGGCTCACACTCGGTCGGCGCTTGTGGTGTGCTCTGCGCTCGCCGCAAGCACCGGATGCAGCTTTCTACCGCGGGCACTTGGCACCCCTGCTCTTTCTGCTCGGCGGTTTGAGCGCCGCAACGCTGTGGATGCTCGCGTTCTATGTCGGGCAGCGCTTTTGGGGCTACCTACTGACACCCGTCTGGCTCAGCGCGGTCGGTTTTTTGCTGCCGGGAAAGCTGCTGCGCCGGGTCGGCGAGCTGCTGTACTGCTGCGCCTTGGCTCAGCTGATGGTCGCCCCCGCCTTCTACGACGGGTTCATGACCACGCCCCTGCACGCCCTATTCTGCGCTCCGGTGTGGTATTTGGGCGTTCTGCTTTTTCTGTTCGGCGAGGAGCGGCGCAACGGCAGCGAGTCGCCCCTCGTCCCCAAGCTGAGCCTCTGCCTGCTGCTGGGCGCCTGCCTGCTCTCGCTGAGAACGGCACCGCCCTTCGAGCACGGTCTCTGCCTGGCTGTGGCGGTGGGGGCAGGCTGCCTGCACGGGCTGGGGCGGCTGCACCGCCGCGGTGTCCCCTGCTCCCTGCTCGGGGAGCTGCGCTGGGCAGCCGCGCTGCTGCCCGCCCTGCTGAGCATGCTGCTCTAATCCAAGGCGCGCAGCAGCCGCAGCACACGCTCACCGGGCAGCACCCCCGGCTCCATGCGGTTCATGACAAAGGCAAAGGAACGCCCGCTGCCCGGCTCGCAGAAAGCGTGGCAGCCCCCCGCCCCGGCATGACCGAAACCGCCGCGACCGAAGAGCTCGGCCGGCTCGCGCATGGCACCGCAGGTAAAGGCCGTGTGCTGCAGCAGCGTCAAATCCTGCCCGCTGCACATGGGTGTCTGCATCCACTCAAGCACCTGCGCGGGGAAAGGCGAGCCCGGCAGCCGCCCCAACAGAGCCTGGTAGAACTGCGCCAGTCCGCGCGCCGAGGCCACGCCGCCGCGCGCCGGGCAGCCGCAGCCGTGGAAAGCCGCGCTGTTGCAGGCGTGCAAATCATCCGCCCCCGTCACGCTGTGAAACGCACGCGCCACGGCCGTGCCCGAATCGAAATAGGCGCGGTAGAAAGGCGTGTCGGGCAAGGGCGCGCTGAGCTTGGCGTGCTCCAGCACCGCCACCCGCGCCTCCTGCTCCGGCGGCAGGTGACCGATGTAGAACTCCAGCCCGAGGGGGACACGCACCCGCTGCTCCCACCAATCGCTCACGCGCTGCCCCGTCAGCGCCTCCATCAGCACATCGAGCAGCGGACCGTAGGTGTGCGGGTGGTAGCCGTGCTGCGGCGGCGCCCACGCGGGGGCGGTCGCCTCCAGCGCGCGGCGACAGGCGGGCAGGTCGTACAAGCTCGCCGGCTGCGCCGTGGCAGCGAGCCCCGCCTGGTGCGACAGCAGCTCCCCCACGCGCAGGAAGGGCGCGGGGCATTCCGGCCACAGCGCCCCCAGCTCCAGCTCGGGCCCCTGTGCGCACTCGTAGAGCGCCGTCAGCAGGCAGGCCGCAGAGGCCGCCTTGGTCGCTGAAAAAACGGGCACCAAGGTATCGGGCATCCACGGATCACCGCCCGCGCTCCGCTCGCCGCCGCAAAGCGACAGCAGCTCACGCCCGTCCTGCCACAGGCTCAGCGCCGCCCCGCGCTGCTCCCCCTGTGCCAAGCTACGCTCAAAGGCCTGTTGCAGCATCGTCATGATAAGGTTTGATGTCGGTCACATACGCCACCTGATGCTCCACGCGGAAGCTGACCTCGAAAGGCTTGAGCACCAGATGATACAGGCGCTGCGCATCCTCCTGGTACGCGGGGCGGGGATCCTGCGCCAGCGTCTCGCGCAGTGCAGCGAGCCAAGGCTCTGCCACGCCCGGCGGCAGCGCAGCGGGCAGCTGCACCCCCAGCGTCGCGCGCGGCACGGCGGTGAACCCCGGCGCCGCATCGGGAATCGCATCGCAGTAGGGCACATAGGGCTTGATGTCGTAGATGGGCGTGCCATCCACCATATCCGCGCCGGACACGCGAATGACCGGCCCCGGAGCCAGCTCCTCGATGCGGACGACCGAAAGCCCCAGCCCGTTGGGGCGAAAGGGCGAGCGGCTGGCAAACACCCCCACGCGCCGATTGCCGCCCAAGCGCGGCGGGCGCACCGTGGGGTGCCAGCTCTCCCCATTGCGGTGGAATCCCCAAATGAGCCACAGGTGCGAAAACGCCTCCAGCCCGCGCACGGCCTCCTCGCTGCGGTAGGGCGGTGCAAAGACAATCTCGCTGATGACATGCGGTGCCAAATTTCCCTGGCGCGGCACGCCGAACTTGTCCGCAAAGGGACTGTGCAGGGTGGCAATCGGCTCCATCACAAACCGAAAAAGTCGCGGAACACCCGGTCGTACACCCCGCGCTTGAACGCCGGCAGGCAGTTGCGGTCAAAATCGCGCGGCTGCATCCAGCGGTAGCCGTTGAACTCCTTGTGATCCAGCCAAGGCTCGGCGCGGTCATCGTGCATGCGGCACAGGAAGTAGTGCTGCTCCTGCCCGGCGTAGGGGATCCCCCGCTTGCGCAGCACGCGCTCGCGCTCCTTGGGCGGGTAGTCGTAGCGGTAGGGGCCGTGCTCCGCCACCACCTCGTACTCGTTGGGGCGAAATCCCGTCTCCTCCATCCCCTCGCGACAGGCAGCATTCAGCGGGCTCTCGCCCTTCTTGATGCCGCCCTGCGGGAACTGCCATGCCCCCTTGGGATTCACACGCTCGCAAAACAAGACACTGCCATCGGAGCGCTGGTAGATAATGGCAGCATTCGGTCGGTAGAGTTCCTGAGTCTTCCCTATCATCGGTGTCGATGGCACCACTGTAGCACGAAGCAAACGCCTTGGCAAGGATTTGCTGCGGCAAAGACGCACTCGCCGGCATTCCCCATTGACAATCATGGAATTACGGAACAAACGGCACATTAGGCTTGAATCATTGCACCGGCTGTGCTAGACTGGGGTTATGACGTCTACATCCATCCTGACAGGCGTGCTCTCCCTGAGTTTTCTCGCGGGCGGGCTCTGCCTTGCCGAGACGGCCGATGCTGCGTCCGCGCCGCTCGGCATCACCCAAAACGATACTTCCATCATGATCCAAAACGAATTCCTGACGGTCGAGGTTCAAAAAATCGGTCGCAAGCTGGCCGGCGTTGTGATTCAAGACAAAATCAACGGTCGCAGCTACGACCTCGGCAACGACATCTTCTCCATCCTCGTCTGCGATGAGGAAACGGACGAGGCCTGCTCCAAGAAGGAGTTTAAGGAGACCTTCCACAGCATCACGGCGCACGACTGCAAGATTTCCGACGTCAAGACCGAAGCGCTCGCACCGGTCGCCGATGCCCGCCGCATCGCCGACCGCCACGCCGGGCAGAAAATCACCATTCCCTTCGTCGTGTCCTCCATCGGCCACAACATCACTTGGTGGCTGGAGCTGCGCGAGGGTCAGCCCTATGTGCGCGTGGGTCTCGATGTCGTGCCGCAGCAGTTCACCATGCCCGTGCGCAAGGTGACGCTGCTGGACATCAAAGCTCCCGAAGCCCGTGTGGAGGGCAGCGTGAAGGGCGCGCCCGTGGTGGCCGCCGGCAACCGCCTGTTCGCCGGCGTGGAGCACCCCATGAGCAAGAGCGAGGTGAGCGCCGAGGGCTTCACCTGCTCGCTGGAGCGCACCACCGACCTGCCCTGCCGCGCCAAGAGCAGCTTCTCCGCCGTGCTGGGCTTCACCACGCCCGGGCAGCTGCGCCGCACCTTCCAGCTGGGCTACCTGAACACCGAGCGCGCCCGCGAATACGCCCCCTTCCTCAACTACAACACCTGGTACGACATCGGCTACTTCACCCCCTACACGGAGAAGGACGCCCTCGCCACCGTCAAGCTCTTCGGTGAGGAGCTGGTGCAGAAGCGCGGGGTGGAGATGGACTCCTTCCTCTTCGATGACGGCTGGGACAACACGGAGACCCTGTGGCAGTTCCACAAGGACCTGCCCGAGGAGTTCCGCAATGTCCGCAAGCTGGCCGAGAGCTACGGCGCGCAGCCCGGCGTGTGGTTCTCCCCCTGGGGCGGCTACGGCAAGCCCAAGGATCAGCGTCTGGCGGCAGCCGCCGGCGCGTACGAGACCAACGACAGCGGCTTTGCCCTCTCGGGACCCAAGTACTACGCGCTCTTCAAGAAGATGTGCCTGCACATGATTGATGAAAACGGCATCAACCACTTCAAGTTCGACGGCACCAGCGGCGAATCCGAGCCCGCCAAGGGCTCCAAGTTCGGGTCGGACTTCGAGGCCATCATCCACCTCATCGAGGAGCTGCGCAACCACAAGCCCAACCTCTACATCAACCTGACGACGGGCACCTGGTCCTCGCCCTTCTGGTTCGGCATCGCCGACTCCATCTGGCGCGGCAACTGGGACCACGACTTCTGCGGCGAGGGCAGCGAGCGCAACCAGTGGATCACCTTCCGCGACGCGCAGATCTACGCCAACAACGTGAAGGTCTCCCCGCTCTTCCCCATCAACTCGCTCATGACCCACGGCGTCATCTACAACAAGGGGGCGCGCGGTCTCAAGACCACGCAGGGCGAGGATTTGGCCAACGAGATCTGGAGCGGCTTCGGGCTCGGCACGCAGATGCAGGAGCTCTACATCACGCCCTCCATGCTCAAGCCTGCGGAATGGGACACGCTGGCCGCCGCTGCCAAGTGGACCAAGGCCAACAAGGAAACGCTGGTCGACACGCACTGGGTCGGCGGCGACCCCGCCGAGCTGGCCGTCTACGGCTTTGCCGCCTGGAGCCCCGCCAAGGGCATCGTGACCCTGCGCAACCCCGCCGCGACGGAGCAGAGCTTCTACCTCGATGCCGCCTCGGTCTTTGAGCTGCCCGCCGGCGCCCCCGTGAAGTACACGCTCAGCTCGCCCAAGGGCGACAAGCTGCCCGCCGAGACCCTCGAAGCCGGCAAGCCGCTGCCCATCAAGCTGGCGCCCTTCCAAGTGCTGGTGATTGAGGCCACCCCGGCGAAGTAAGCGACGACCGCGCAAACACCCTCCTTTCCGAGCCGCAGCGCCCCCGCGCGCTGCGGCTCGTTGCGTCCCCCCTCCCCCGCTCAACGCCGAAAAACGCCCGCAGGAGGCTCCTCCTGCGGGCGTTCAAGAGCGGGGCTCGCTCCTCATCAGGCGGGGTCGACCCAGCGGCCGTGGCTCTTGATGAGCTGCACCAAGTGCTCCACCGCCTCCTCCTGCGGGATGTTCAGCTCCACCGGCGTGTGCCCCACATAGAGGTTGATTTTGTTGGGCGCGCCGCCCACATAGCCGAAGTCGGCATCGCTCATCTCGCCCGGGCCGTTGACGATGCAGCCCATGATGGCGATTTTCACGCCCTTGAGGTGTCCCGTGGCCTCGCGGATGCGCGCGGCGGCCTGCTGAATGTTGTAGTGCGTGCGCCCGCAGGAGGGGCAGGAAACGTACTCCGTCTTGCTGTAGCGCACCCCCGCCGCCTGCAGGATATTGAAGCCCAGCCGCGCGGCGGCGGCGGGCTCGCTCTCGCGGCGGATGTACACCGCGTTGCCGATGCCGTCGCAAAGCAGCGAGCCGATGTGCAGCCCGCCCGCCAGCGGCGCACTCAGGCTGCCGCCCGCGTGCAGGGTGTCTTTGAGAACGATGGGGTGACGCGCGGGGATGAGCGCTGCCAGCAGGCGGAACGCCTGCACGCAGGGCATGCCCACATCGTCCTTCACCGTCACCAAGGTAGCGGGTGCCGTCGCCAGCTCGGCCAGCGCCACCGAATCGCGCGGGTCAATCTCCCGCACTCCCAGCTCCTCGTAAGCCGCCTCGGGCATCATGTCCTTCATCTGCGCGGGATCCAGCGCCGCCACCGCCGCCTGCGGCAGCAGCACGCGCACGGGCTCCTGCCCGCCAATGCGGCAGCCGCCCGCCGTCACCGGCTCGCTCACGCGCCTGCGGTACAGGAAGGGGTTGAAGGGCGGCTGCTCAGGCTCTGCGCCCAAGGGGGTCGGCCGCATCACCCCACCCGGTTGGAAGGGAGCGGCCAGCTCAAAGCCCGGCGCCACCTCGCACACGGGATCCTCGGTGAGCGACACGCGCAGAGTGTCGCCAATGCCGTCCGCCAGCAGCGAGCCGATGCCCGTGGCGCTCTTGATGCGCGCGTCCTCGCCCTCGCCCGCCTCCGTCACACCCAAGTGGATGGGGTAGTTCCAATCCTCCCCCTCCTCGGCCAAGCGTTTCACCAGCAAGCGGTAGGCCTGAATCATCACCTTGACATCCGAGGACTTCATGGAAAAAACCAGGTCGTGGTAGTTGAGCTCGCGCGCCACGCGGGCGAACTCCAGCGCACTCTCCACCATGCCCTCGGGCGTGTCGCCGTAGCGGTTGAGGATGCGGTCGGAGAGCGAACCGTGGTTGGCGCCCAGACGCATGGCGCGCCCGTGTTCCTTGCAGAAGAGCACCAGCGGGGTGAACGCCGCGCGGATTTTCTCCAGCTCGGCCTCATACTCCGCATCCGTGTAATCCCGCGCAGCAAACTTTTTCTTGTCGATGAAATTGCCGGGGTTCACGCGGATTTTTTCCACCCACTTGGCGGCCTCCATCGCCGCATCGGGTTTGAAGTGGATATCCGCCACCAGCGGCACCGTGCACCCCGCCGCGCGCAGTTCGCGGGCGATGTGCTGCAGGTTGGCGGCGTAGACCTTGGTCTGCGCGGTCAGGCGGATGATTTCGCAGCCCGCCTCGGCCAGCGCCAGCGCCTCGCGCACGCAGCCCGCCGTGTCGAGCGTGTCGCTGGTGAGCATGGATTGGATGCGGATGGGGTTCTGCCCCCCCAAGCGCAGGTTGCCGATGCTGACCTCGCGGCTCAAGCGGCGCTGATAACTGTACAAACTCGGGCAATGCAGTGGCGTGCTCATGCCCCCCACTCTACTCCCCCGCCCCGGGCATTTCAAGTCCAAAGGGCAGGCAAGAGCGGGCTTTACAGGAAACGCGGCGCCTGATATACTGACGGCGCCATGAGAAAAGGGCTGCCCCTGCTGCTCGGAATCCTGCTGCTCTGCCTCGCGCTGAGCAGTTGCAGCAGCGCGCTGCGCTCGGAAAGCGGGCTCTACGATGTGACCCTTCACCGCTCGCTGCTCAGCGGGGTGGACGGGGGATGGCTGGGCGAGCCCTCCGTCAAACGCACCCCGCGCACCGAGGGATCGGTGTTCGTGGCTCCCGTGCGCACCGACACCATCGCGCAAAGTCCCTATGCCGCCCAACTGGCAGCCGACATGCAACGCTACACCCGCGAGTATCTGGAGGCCGCGCTGCAGGAAGGCAACGCAGCCAACAACACGAATTGGCATGTAACCGACGACGAAAGCAGCGCCTTCTACCGCATCGATATGGCGATTGTGAGCTTCCACCGCCAGTACGCCGTCACGCGCGCGACGGCGCATGTGGTCGGCTGGTTTTCGCCCATTCCGGGTGTGAGCTCGGTCGCAGAGTGGCTGGCCAAGGGGCGCATCACGCTGGAGCTGACCATCCGCGATGCGCTGACGGGGGAGCTGCTGCTGGCGGTCAAGGACACCAACCCGACGGATGCCCGTCTGTACAGCGCCAAGACCTACAAGGCGACGGGGCAGGCGGAGGCAAACCTGCGCTACTGGGCGCTGGAGCTGGCGCAGCTCTGCCGCGATGCGTCGGCCGATCGGCTGGGGGGACGCTCGCTGCGCGAGATGCTGCACGAGCGCGGACTGCGCGAAACGCTCAAGGCACACCG
>JBJEVL010000227.1:0-1954 GCA_051884335.1 Akkermansia sp.
GCGCCCCATGCCGGTGTCGATGCTGATGGGGAGGTTGACCTTGCAGTCGAAAAGCCGCCCGAGGGAGTTGAAGTGCTCGGCTTCCTCGAGGCTGGAGAGGGCGGCGCGCCAGCCGTGCTGCACGATGGCCTCGCGCTCGGCAGGGAAGCAGGGGCCCAAAATGAAGGGGCTGGTGCGGCACCCGGCATCGCGCACGCGGGCGGCCTCGCCGACGGTGGCTACGCCGAAGAACTCGATGTCGCAGCCATCCAGCGCCTTGACAACTCCTTCGAGCCCGTGCCCGTAGGCCTCCGCCTTGACGATGGCCATCTGCTTGTGCTCGGGCAGCACCCGGCGCACGACGGCCAGGTTGTGGCGCATGGCGCCGGTGTCGACTTCGGCCCAGGCTCGGTAGAGAGAGGTGTCCTGCATGGGGGCGATTGTATGCTCCCGGGAGGCGAATTGCAACCAAATTTCCGCATTCCCGTGCCGGGGAAAAGCCCGGCTGTAAAAAAACGGCTTGCAGACAGCTATCTCGCTTGAAAGCCCCGTTATTTTTGCCTATAATCACCCGCATATGCTGTCTTTTGTGTCCTTTGCTGCTGTGGCGTCGGTGGAAAAATTGACTTCTGTCGGTTGGGGGGCGCTCGATTTGTTTGAAAAGGGCGGGGTGCTGATGTGGGCTCTGCTCTTCCTGTCGGTCATCGCGTTGATGGTGTTTTTGTGCTGCCTGTGGACGACGCGCCAGTCGGCGGTGCTGCCCGTGCGCTTGGTGCTCTCGGTGGAGTCCTGCATCCGCATCAAGGATTATGCGGGGCTGATGAGCATGTGCGAGCACGACGGTTCGAGCTTTGCCCGCACGGTGCATGTGATTGTCATGTTCCTCCAGCGCAACCCGCGCGCCAACATGGAGGAGGTGCGCGAGGTGGCCGAGGCGGAGGGCTCCCGCCAGGCCAATATCCTGACGCGCCAAATCAACTGGTTGTCGGATATCGGTGCCATCGCTCCGATGATCGGTCTGCTGGGGACGGTGCTCGGCATGATGCAGACCTTCATGGAGCTGGCGGCGGGCAATTTCGAGGGCGTGAAGCAGATGCAGATGGCGGGCGGTATCGCGCAGGCCATGATTACCACGGCCGGCGGCCTGATGCTGGCTATCCCCAGCATGGCCGGCTATGTCTTTTTCCGCAGCCGCATCCAAAAGCGCATCACGGACATGGAGGTGGCGGTGACGCACATCCTCTCGGCGATTGCCGTGCAGCGCGATCGCGAGCATCGCCTGGGCAGCTCGTACCAGCGCGGTACGTCGAGCGAGGAGATGGATGATGACGATTTTTAAGCGCCGGTGTTGACCCTCTGAGCACTCATGAAGCTTCGGACAAAACTCCCCGAACCCATTGGTTTCCAGCTCGCGCCGATGCTGGATGTGGTGTTCCTGCTGCTCATTTTCTTTGTCGTCACGCAGAAGATTATCCTCAACGAGCAGGATTTGAAGGTCAAGGTGCCGACGGCACCCAGCAGTTCGGAGGAGTCGAGCCGCGCGATTGATGAGATTATCATCAACGCCCGCGAGGAGGACGGCAAGCTGGTGATTACCATCGACCGCGTGGAGTTCACGCGCGAGGCGCTGCTGAATCTGCTCTCACGCACCGTCAAGCTGAATCCCAGCCAGCCGGTGCGTATCCGCGGCGATGCGGGCATGCGCTGGCAGAGCATGGCCGATGTGATTTCCACCTGCACGCAGGCGGGGGTGTGGAATGTGTCCTTCTCCAAGCAGATGCCTGCCGCTCAATAATGTTTTTCTTCCCGTGGCAATGAAGTCGATTTCTCTTTCTGTTCTTCCTTTGTTGCTGCTGTCGGCTGCGGCGCAGCAGGGCACAGACGGCCCTCTGGTGGTCAACCGCGAGGCGGATTCCTACGCCATTGCCGAGCAGGTGTACACACAGGCTCGCCAGACCTCGGATGCCAACGCTCG
>JBJEVL010000228.1:0-1949 GCA_051884335.1 Akkermansia sp.
CACGGCTGCGACCGAGAAAATCTTGACTATTTCGTTCTGCTCGATGTTGATGAGCCCGAGCACAGCATCGAGCATGAAGCTGATTTTGTTGGAGAGGAAGGAGGCGTACTCAGCGAGCGAGTTGACATCTCGGCTGACGGAGCGCAGCGCCATGTACAGGCTCTCGTGTGCGTCGGTGCAGGAGTCCTCGTTGCCCGCAAAGGTGATGAGGCGCAGCAGGTTGACCAGCGCATCGCGCTGGCGGGTGATGAGGTCACCCACGCGCCCCAGCTCCTCGAGCGCATCGCGCAAATCCTCGGTGTCGGGATCCTCTTCGTTGGTCTTGCGGCGGCGGCTGCTGGTGCCGAACACCTTTTTGGAGAGGGCATCCAAATCCGTTCCGAAGCGCTCCAGAACATCGGCCTGACGGTCGACCAGCGTCTCCAGCAACCCGACAAAGACCAAATCGCGATTGGTGCCCGGAGTGCGCAGCAGCTGGTGGGAAAAGACGCGGAAGGAGTAGGAATCCGTGTGGCGGATGGTGATGATGATGCGTCCCTTGAGAATGAAGGTGATTTCGGCGATGATCGGGTCATCGGTCTCCACGCGCGAGAGTACCGTCGTCGTCATGAAACGCGCGCCATCCTCGCAGTACAGACGCGAGGTCGCCTCAATTTCGCGCATCTCGTCCTTGGTGGGCATTTCGAGGGCAGACAGTTCCTCGGCAAAGCGTAGTTCGTCCGCATCGGGCGTCAGCAAATCAATCCAGAAAATATCACCCCGTCGCGCGGCCTGCTCCTCCAGCCCCACGGTGCGGGAAATGCCGTTCTCTGTCTGTGTGTAAATGCGAATCATGCTCCGGAAACGGTTCAAGTTGAGGTTCGCGGCTCACCGCTCAGCGCGGCGCTGCCGTATTTTGCTCTCAAAGCGGCGCAAAATCAAGTCTATTATCACCCCGCCGGCGGTACGGGCACCAAAAAAGACCGGATGCCCCGCCCACGGAGCATCCGGCAACAATTTTCCCTGAAGGTCTTTTACGCTTCCACTTCCGCAGGAGCCGGGGCTTCCTCCGCAGGCGCAGGTGTTTCCTCCGCAGGAGCGGGAGCTTCCTCCGCAGGTGCGGGCGCCTCCTCCGTAGCAGCGGGCGCCTCTTCTTCGGCCGGAACAGTACCGGGGACTTCCAGCCCCTGAGCTTGCAGCTGTTGGATGATGTCGGGGGGCAGATTCATACCGCCGGTCGCCCCCTTGGTGATGTCGTGGAGCTTAATCGTGAACACCAGCGTGGAATTGGCGCCGATGGGACCCGTGGATTGGTCGCCGTAGGCAAGCTCCGAGGGAATGCAGATTTCCCACTCCGAGCCGTTAGGCATGAGCTTGAGAGCTTCGGAGAACCCGGGCACCACCTGATTGATGGGCATGGGGACGGGCGTCTCGCTCTTGTCAAAGGTCTTGCCGTCGATGAGCTTGCCTTCGTAGGTCACCAGCGCCGTTGCTGCTGCGCCATCCTCCTGCTCGTCGTAGGTGCGACCCTCGCCTTTGGACAGGATACGGTATTGCAGGCCACTCTCCGTCCTGGTCACACCTTCCTGCTTGCCGAAACTTTCCCGGAAAGCCTTGCCCTTGCTCAGGTTGAGCTCGGCAAGCGCCTTTTCACGCTGTTGGATGGTCCCAACAAAAGCCTGCATGCCGGCCTCCATCTGCCGCTGCTCCTCTGCCGTGGGCTGAGCACCGCTCAGGCTGGTCTCCAGCGCGCGGAAGAAGGTGTCGCGGTCAAAATCCTCTACCGTGAGGGTGGAAATCCCCTGAGAAATTTCCTGACCGAAGCGGTAACCGGCAAAGTACGAGAAAGCCTTTTTGGCCTGCTCAGCGGTCACGGGTGTTTCGGGCGCAGGCGTCGGCGCTGCAGCGGGAGCTCCTGCGTTGGATTGGGAGAAGCAGTAAGGGGTGACAGCCCCGGCGCCCACGAGGGC
>JBJEVL010000229.1:0-7897 GCA_051884335.1 Akkermansia sp.
CATGGCGGTGCCGGCGAGGTCCATGAGGGGCTCTCCCTGCTCGGTGATGGTGGTGCCGCTGTAGGCGAGCTGCCCCGTGCTGACGACGGAGGAGAAGCCGAGGCGGCGGCAGCGCAGGCCTTCCACCTGCTCGCCTTCGCGCACGATGGCGGGTTGCTCGGGGCTCATGTTGCGGAAGAGGGCGCATTTGGCGCGGTAGTAGTCCTCCACGCGCTTGTAGCGGTCCATGTGGTCGGGGGCAAAGTTGAGCCAGATGCCGACTTCGGGGCGGAAGTCGACGATGGTTTCCATTTGGAAGGAGGAGACTTCGAGCACGGCGAACTCGGGGGGCTCGGGCAGCAGGCAGAGCTCGCAGAGGGGGTAGCCGTAGTTGCCGCAGGCTTTGGCGCTCCGCCCGGCGTGCAGCAGGATGTGCTCGATGAGGGCGGTGGTGGTGGTTTTGCCGTTGGTGCCGGTGATGGCGATGATGCGCCCGCTCCAGTGTTGGTAGCCGAGCTCGGTTTCGCCGATGATGGGGGCGCCGGCTTCGGCAAAGGCGAGGGTCCAGGGGATGTCGGCTTCGATGCCGGGGGAGAGGATGACGAGCTCGGCGGCGTAGGCGCGGGCATCGGTTTCGGTGGCGCCGGCGATGAGGGTGATGCCGGGTTCGGGGCAGGTGGCGGCGGGGTTGGCGTCGAAGAGGGTGACTTGCCCTGCTCCTCGGGCGAGGGCGAGTTTGGCGGCGGCGAGCCCGGAGCGCCCGCAGCCGAGAACAGCGATTTTTTTACCGGAAAGTGTCATGGGAAATTTTTTGGGAGGAGGAGGGGGGGGGTCAGCAGCCTCGGAAGCAGGCAAGCAGGAGCGCGGCGACGCCTAAAAGGACGGTGACGATCCAAAAGCGGATGACGACTTGTGTCTCGGGCACGCCGCCTTTTTCAAAGTGGTGGTGGATGGGTGCCATGCGGAAGAAGCGCCGCCCTTCGCCGTAGCGCTTGCGGGTGTACTTGAACCAACCTACCTGAATCATCACAGAGCAGGCTTCCGCGACAAAGACACCGCCGAGCACGACGAGGAAGAGGGCGCTGCCGCTGCACACGGCGATGCTGCCCAGCAGGGCGCCGAGCGCCAGCGAGCCGGTGTCGCCCATGAAGACTTGGGCGGGGTGGGCGTTGAACCACAGGAAGCCGATGCAGGCGGAGATGGTGGCGATGAGGAAGACGGCAAGATGGTCGCAGCCATGGTACAAGGAGGCGCACATTCTCCATTCCTCCAACCCGAGCAGCAGCAGAGAGAAGAAGAAGCAGGCAATGGCGACGCAGCCGGTGGCGAGCCCGTCGAGCCCGTCGGTCAGGTTGACGGCGTTGGAGCTGCCGATGATGACGAGCAGGGCGAAGGGGATGAAGAGCCAGCCGATGTCCAGCACGCCGTAGAAGGGGACGGCCACTTGGGTGATGCCGGGGCAGACGATGTAGAGGTAGACGGCGCAGCCGAGCGCGGCGAGGGCTTGGATGGCGATTTTGCAGAGTCCGCTGACGCCGTCGCTGCTGTGTTTGGTGATTTTGGCGTAGTCGTCCAGGAAGCCGAGTGCGGCGGTGACGATGGTGACGATGAGGCAGCTCTGCACCAGGGGGTTGCTCAGTTTGCCGGTGAGCAGCACGGTGAGCAGGATGCTGCCGATGATGAGCAGGCCGCCCATGGTGGGGGTGCCGACTTTGGCGGCGTGGTCGGGGGCGTTGACGCACTGCCGGGCTTGGCGGATGGGTTGCCCGGCTTTGAGGGCGCGCAGGATGCGGATGAGCCACGGTCCGAGGCAGAGGCTCAGCACAAAAGGCAGCACCAGGGCTACCAAAAGAAGGAGGGGGGTGGGGAGGAGGGATTCCAACATGGCGGGATTTTTTTCGTGGGGGTGCTTAGTCAGTCATCGGTTTGCTCAGAGCTCCGGGAAGAGGGCGGCGAGCGTTTTTTCCATGCCGGCGGCGCGCGAGCCTTTGAAGAGGAGGGCGTCGCCGGGTTGCATGAGCGCGCGCAGGGCGTCGGCTCCGGCTTGGGGGGTGGGGACGAGTTGCGCGGGGATGCCGGCGGCGCCTTGGCAGAGGGCGCGGGTTTCGGGGCATTCGGCGCCGACGACGATGAGGGCGGCGTAGCCGAGTTCGGCGGCGCGGCGGCCGATGGCTTCGTGGGCGGCGATGCCTTGCGGGCCCAGCTCGCCCATTTTGCCGAGCACGGCGATGGCGCGCTGCGCGCCGGGCAGCGCGGCGACGGTTTCGAGGGCGGCGCGCATGCTTTCGGGGTTGGCGTTGTAGCTGTCGTCCACCACGGTGTAGTCGCCCGCGCGTTTGCAGGAGAGTCGTCCTTTGGTCAGGCTGCCGCAGGAGAGTCCGGCGGCGATGTCCGCCAGGTTGCAGCCGAGTTTCCATGCGGCAGCGGCGGCGAGCAGGCTGTTGCTGACCATGTGGGCACCGGGTACAGGGAGGGCGACTTCTGCCTCCCCTGCCCCGTCGATGTGCAGGGTGTAGGTGGTGCCTTCGGCGGTGCTGCGGGGGTTGAGGGCGCGCACGCGGCTGTCCGCACCGCCCACGGGCAGGCATTCGGCGCGGGTTTGGGCGGCGATGTAGTCGGCGTAGTCATCGCCGGCGGGGTAGATCATGCAGCCGTCGGGCGGCAGGGCGCGGGCGAGGGTGCATTTTTCGTCGGCGATGGCGTCGCGGCTGCCGAGGTATTCGAGGTGGGCGGAGCCGATGGTGGTGATGATGCCGATGCGCGGGCGGGTCATGGCGCAGAGGGGGGCGAGCTCGCCCGCGTGGTTCATGCCCATTTCCCAGATGGCGCTTTGCAGCCCTTTTTCGGCGGCGAGGATGCTCAGCGGCACGCCGATGTGGTTGTTGAGGTTGCCGCGCGTGGCTTGTGCTTTGCCGCAGCGGCTGAGGATGGAGAGGCACATGTCCTTGGTGCTCGTTTTGCCGGAGGAGCCGGTGAGGCCGATGACGGCTAGGGGTTCGAGCTGCTGCCGCCACCACTGCGCGAGCCGTTGCAGGGCGATGAGGGTGTCGGGGACGAGGATGAGGGTGCAGGCGGGGTCGAGGGCTTCCTCGGGGGGGCGGGAAAGGACGATGGCGGCGGCTCCGGCTTCGGCGGCGGCGGCGGCAAAGTTGTTGCCGTCGAAGCGTTCGCCCGTGAGGGCGAGGAAGATGCAGCCGGGGCAGACGGCTCGGCTGTCGGTGGTCAGTCCCGCGGTGATGGCGCGGGTGCCCACCGTCGCGCATTCACCTTGCGTGGCGGTGATGAGGTCGGGGATGCTGAGTCGTTGCATGGCCGGAGGGGGGAGGGAGGAGAGGGAAAAAACTTATTTGCTGCGCTTGTCGGGACGGCGGGAGGGGACGCTGATGCCTTCCGGGTTTTTCTCGGCGTAGTACTGCCGGACTTCGGCGGCGTCGGAGAAGGTGATGGTTTCGTCCGCGAAGATTTGGTAATTTTCGTGTCCCTTGCCGCAGATGAGCACGCAGTCGCCGGGGCGGGCGATGTCGAGCGCGGCGCGGATGGCTTCGGCGCGGTCGGTGATGCGGTGCTGTTTTTCGGCGGGGATGCCGGGCATGATTTCGTCGATGATGCTTTCGGGGTCTTCGGAGCGGGGGTTGTCGCTGGTGACGAGGCAGATGTCGCTGTAGCGCGCGGCGGCTTCGCCCATGAGGGGGCGCTTGGTGCGGTCGCGGTCGCCGCCGCAGCCGAAGATGGTGATGAGGCGCCCGTTGCGGCAGAGCTCTTTCATGGTGCGGCAGACGTTTTCCACGGCGTCGGGGGTGTGGGCGTAGTCGACGAAGGTTTGCACGTTGTTGACGCTGGCGACGAGTTCCATGCGCCCGGGCACCTGCGGGCTCTGCGCCAGGCAGGTGATGGCGTCGCGCAGGTTGACGCCCGCCGAGACGGCGCCCGCGAGCGCGGCGAGGCTGTTGCTGAGGTTGAACTCGCCGATGAGGGGGGTGCGCACGAGGTACTGCCGCCCTTGGTAGTGCAGCTCGTACTGGCTGCCTTTGAGGCTGATGAGGCGCGGGACGGCGCGGAAGTCGGCGCTGTCATGCGTGCCGAAGGTGCGCACGCGCATGAGGGGGCGCAGCTCTTCGGCCAAGCGGCAGCCGTAGGGGTCGTCGGCGTTGATGACGGCGGTGGCTTTGCTGTCGCCGCGCTCGGCCATACCGGTGAAGAGCAATTTCTTGGCCTGGTAGTAGCTCTCCATGTCGCCGTGGTAGTCGAGGTGGTCCTGCGTGAGGTTGGTGAAGATGGCGACGCGGAACTCGGTGCCGGCGGTGCGCTGCTGGTGCAGGGCGTGGGAGGAGACTTCCATGGCGCAGGCGCGGCAGCCGTTGCGCACCATGGCGGCGAACATCTGCTGGAGCTCGGCGCAGCCGGGGGTGGTGTTGTGCGAGCTGCTGCGGTTGGCACCGTCGTCGTAGACGATGGTGCCGATGAGCCCGGCGCGCTGCCAGGTGCTGCGGAAAATGGCGTTGGTCAGGTAGCTGATGGTGGTTTTGCCGTTGGTGCCCGTGACGCCGAGCACGACCATGTTCTGGCTGGGGAATCCGTTCCACGCGCTCATGAGCATGCCGTCCGCCCGGTGGGTGTCGGGGGTCTGCACCCAGAGCAGCCCGCGCTCGGGGCTGTCGGCGGGGGCGGGGGTTTCGGCGACGATGGCGGCGGCGCCGGCGGCGAGGGCTTCGGGGATGGCGCTGTGGCCGTCGAAACGGGTGCCGCGCACGGCGATGTAGCAGCTGCCGGGGATGACGAGGCGGCTGTCATCCGTCAGCAGGCTGAGCGGCTTTTTGAGTTTGCCGGTGATGACGGCGTCGGGGACGATGGAGAAAAGTTGCTTGCTGTTCATGGCTGGAGGAGGATGGGGGTTCAGCGGTATTGTCGGTCGGCGTTTTCGGGGTCGTTTTTGTGAGCCAGATAGTTTTCGTAGGCTTCGGGGTCGCTCGGGGTCAGGTTGAGGATGTTGATGAAGCGCTCAGCGGCGGCGCGGAAGATGGGGGCGGCGACGGTGCCGCCGCCGGGGTTGCAGTCGGTGGGGTGCGGCTCGTCGATGACGGTCATGACGACCAGTCGCGGGTTGTCGATGGGCAGCACGCCGCAGAAGGAGACGGTGTAGAGGTTGTCAAAGTAGCCACCGCCTTCCTTGACTTTCTTGGCGGTGCCGGTCTTGCCGCCGATGCGGAAGCCGGGGATGGCGGCGGCGGTGGCGGTGCCGCGGTTCACGCCGTTGGGGTTCTTCTTCTGCGTGACGCTTTCGAGGGCAAAGCAGAGGTCCTTGGCGGTTTTCTCGCTCATGACGCGGCAGACTTCCTGCGGCTGGCTCTGCTGGTAGATGCTGCCGTCGGCGTTGATCATGCTGTCGATGAGCCGGGGTTTCATGCGCAGCCCGCCGTTGGCGATGGTGCAGTAGACCATGGCCATGTGCAGGGGCGAGACGGAGACGGAGTAGCCGTAGGCGATGCGGGAGAAGTTGACGATGTTGGCACCGTCTGCCAGCAGGCAGGCGCCGCCCGCGGGCAGGTCGATGTCCACGGGTTTGTCCAGCCCGTAGCGGCTGACGTACTCCTTGTAGTTGTTCCACTTGGCGGCGAGGGCGATGTGCGCCGCGCCGGGGTTGGAGGATTTGGCGAGCACGCCCCAGACGGGCAGCGCGCCGTAGTTGAAGCGCCCGTCGTTGATGGGTTTGCTGCCGCCGCCTACGGAGAAGGGCGAGCAGCCGACCACGGAGTTGATGCTGAGGATGTTTTTATCCACCGCGCTGGTGACGGCGATGACCTTGAAGGTGGAGCCGGGTTCGTAGCGGGTCTGGCAGGCAAAGTTGAAGTCGCCGGTGATGACATCGCCGTTGCTCTCGCGCAGGGTGCCGCGCTTGAAGCTGCCGTCGGGCGTGATGAGGTCTTTGGTGTTGAGGTTGAAGGCGGGGCGGCTGACCATGGCCAGGATGTCGCCGGTGTGCGGGTCGGCGACGATCATGCAGCCGCGCTTGGCGCGGAAGTGGCGCATGCCGCGGTCGAGCTCCTGCTCGACGATGGTTTGCAGGCGCATGTCGATGGTGAGCTTGAGGTTCAGCCCGTGCTTGGGCGCCATGTAGCGGTCGTCCTCGTTGGGCAGGATCTGCCCCTTGGCGTTGCGGCGGAACTCGCGCATGCCGTCCACGCCCGCGAGGTAGCTCTGGAAGTAGGCTTCCACGCCGCTCATGCCCTTGTTCTCGTGGTTGACGTAGCCGAGCACATGGCAGAGCATTTCGGGCACGGTGTAGGAGCGGCGCAGGTTGTTCTGCACCACGAGCCCGCGCAGGTGGGCGGAGCGCAGCGCGGAGCTGATCTTGTCCGCATTGTCGACGGTGAGCCCCTTGGCGAGCACGATTTCGTTGCGGTATTTTTTGGGCTTTTCGCCGCGCGCCGCAGCTTCGCGGTTGTACTCGGCCACGGCGGTCTGCGCAATTTTTTCCACCAGGTATTCCTTGGTGATCAGCTGCTTGCGCTTAGCCGGGCGCGGCGGGGCGGCCGGAGCCTCGACCTTGACGCGCACGGTCTGCCATTTCTTGCCCTTCTTGACTTTTTTGGTGATGTAGCGCTCGGGGGCGGGCGCACTCTCGGGCTCTTCGCTGCTGTCGTCCTCGGCCTCGGTGTGCGCGAGGAAGGGGTAGATGACTTCGGCCACGAGTTGATCGTGCAGGTGGTAGTAGTACTCGCAGATCTCGGGGTCGTAGTCGAGCATGCGGTTGGCCGAGGCGCTCTTGGTGTCGATGGTGGCGCGCAGGGCGGCTTTTTCCTCGCGGCTCAGATCGCGCTCGGCGTTCTTGAGCAGGGCGGTGCGGTGGTTTTTGAGGATGCGGCTGCGCTTGACGGGGTCCTCGGTGGCCTGCCACTCGGGGTCGTTGCTGGCTTGGTTGTAGGCGAGCCCTTCGACCACGGCGTTGAGGTCGCGCAGGTGGTAGCGGTCGGCCACGAGTTCGGCGCTGCGGATGTTGTTGGTGAGGATCTCATCGTTGCGATCCATGATGATGCCGCGGCGGGCGGGGATGCGCTCCTTGCCGATGAGTTCATCTGCCGCGATGCGCCCGTGGTTGCTCGAATCGATGACTTGCAGCTCCACCAAGCGCCACGCCACGCCGACGGAGAGGAGCATGACGAGGATGCAGAGGCAGAGGCAGCGGTCTGCGAAGGGAACCTTGGTTTTCACGAAGCGGCGGCGGCGGGGAAGGCGTGGGTCAGAGGTGGAGACGGACAGCCAGGCGGGAGCTGTTCTCCCGGCGGGCGGATTCGATTTGGCTGCGGGCGATGTCGCGCAGCTCGGAGCCGTCCTGGCTCAGGCGGTCGCGCATGGCCCAGCAGTTCATCTGCTCGTTGGTTTTGGCGCGGTACTGGTTGGCGCTCATGTGGCAGGCGGCGATGCTGCGGCGCAGCTCGGCAATGTCGGTCTTGATGGCGACCTGCTCGTACTTGCAGAGGGCGTAGGCCACCCCGCCCGAGGCGGAGATGACGGCGCAGACGACCATCCAAATGAGGAAGCCGAAGCCGATGCGGCCGGAGTAGCGGGAAGAGCTGTAGGAGGCGGACATGGAAAGGGGGTGGGGCTCAGAGTTTTTCGATGACGCGCAGCTTGGCGCTGCGCGCGCGGGGGTTGGCCGCCAGTTCGGCGGCAGTGGCGGTGAGGGGTTTGCGGGTGATGAGCCGCGCGGCGTACTCCGGGTTGGGGCGCGGGGCGGGCCATTCGGGGCGGTCGATTTCGGGGCGGGTCAGGCGCTCGAAGGCGCGTTTGACGGCGCGGTCTTCCAGGCTGTGAAAGGTGATGACGGCCATGCGCCCGCCGCTGCGCAGCAGGCTCAACCCGTCGCGCAGCAGCGCGTCGAGCGCGCCGAGCTCGTCGTTGACGGCGATGCGCAGCGCCT
>JBJEVL010000230.1:0-1923 GCA_051884335.1 Akkermansia sp.
TGCGACATCGCCGAACTCTACCCCCATTGCCCCATCGGCACCCCCGTGCGCATCGACTGAGGCCGCCGGAGCCTGCAAATTTGCGCCATGCCCGGCACTTTGTACTTGCCAAACAACGCTGTTCGTGTAGAATAAGCCCCGTTCCGCACGTGCGGAACGTATCGAGCTGTAGCGCAGTCTGGTAGCGCGCTTCGTTCGGGACGAAGAGGTCGCAGGTTCGAATCCTGTCAGCTCGATTCCCCCTCCTCCGGCGTGCCGAGGGTGCGGCGTGTGATGCTTCCTGCCATGCGGTGCAGGCGCGGCGCGGCAGAAAGCTTCGGCAGGTCGGGGATACGGCGCATGATGCCTCGGGGCATGAGTTTTCGCTCGGAAGGCACCCCGCAACAGGCGGCGGCAACATGCACCCCCGATCCGCGCTGACGCACCGCAGGCAGCCGCGCAGGTCCCCCCTTTCCCCACAACGACACATCCGATTATGTCCGGTCATAACAAATGGTCCAAGATTAAGTTCACGAAGGCAGCTGCCGACGCGAAAAAGGGCAAGATATTCGCCCGCTACTCCCACGAAATCACCCTCGCGGCCAAGAGCGGCGGCGGCGATGTGGACACCAACCCGCGCCTGCGCGCCGCCATCGAGGGCGCCAAGGCCGCCTCCATGCCCAAGGACAACATTGACCGCGCCGTCAAGAAAGGCACGGGTGAGCTGCAGGGAGCCGCGATTCAGGAAATCACCTACGAGGGCTACGGCCCCGCCGGCACCGCCATCATCGTCGAAGTCGCCACCGACAACACCAACCGCTGCTCCTCCGAAATCCGCACCATCTTCTCGCGCAACGGCGGCAACATGGGCACCCCCGGTTCCGTCTCCTACCAATTCGACCGCAAGGGCGAGGTGCGCATCGTCGACGACAGCCTCGACGAGGACAGCGCCATGGAGCTCGCCATGGACTGCGGCGCGGATGAATTTGAGCAGGGCGAGAGCGACAACGAATGGGTCTTTATCTGCGGCCCCACCGATGTGCAGGAAGTCTCCGCCGCTCTGAGCGCCGCCGGGAAAAACGTCACCGGCATGAAACTCATCTCCGTGGCGCAGAACCCCACCGCCATCAGCGATCTCGACACCGCCCGCAAGGTCATGAAGCTCTACGACCTGCTCGACGACTACGACGACACGATGAACGTGTTCACCAACTTCGAGATTGACGAAGCTCTGCTGGAGGAGCTGTAAATCTCTCCCTCCCTTTTCCGCCGGGGCGGACGGCCGGCAGCAGCCCACCGCCCGCCCCCCGGCGATGACTTGCTGAACCCTGCTGCTCATGACTGAGCCCGACCCCCATCGCGAGACGCGCGAAGCGCGCCCGGACCACGGCGCCCCCGCGCAGCAACACCCCCACAACGGGCGCACCCGCTACCGCGTGCGCCGCAGCGCCACCCCCCGCCCGGCGGGCGAAGGCGGCGAAGCGGCACCGTCCGGCAACAAGGGCAACACCAAACGCTTCCGCAACCGCCGCTCGCGCGGCAACGACCGCCGGAACCGCCGGCCGGAAACAACGGCTCCCCAGCAGCCCACGCGCGCCTACATGCCCGTCGGCGAGCCCGAACCCCTCACCGGCATTCTGGAAATCACCCCCAAGGGATTCGGCTTTGTGCGCACGGCCGACAACAACTGGGCTCCTTCCGACAGCGCCGTCTACGTCCCCGAGGACATCATCGCGCGCTACCACCTGCGCCCCTATGTGCAGATCAGCGGCATGGCGCAGCGCTACGAGCGCGGGCACCAGCTCATCTCCGTCAGCGAAGTCAACGGCCAAAGCCCCGAGCAAGCCGCCGCCAACCCCCACTTCGAGGATCTGCGCGCCGTCAACCCCACGCACCGCCTCGCCTTTGAAACCACCCCCGGGCGCTACACCACCCGCACGCTCG
>JBJEVL010000231.1:0-1912 GCA_051884335.1 Akkermansia sp.
CTGCAGGAGGCTGTGGACGCCCTCTTCGACAACGGCCGCCACGGACGCCATGTCACCGGCGCGAGCAATCGCCCCCTCAAGTCCCTCTCGGACATGCTCAAGGGCAAGAGCGGCCGCTTCCGTCAGAACCTGCTCGGCAAGCGCGTGGACTACTCGGGACGTTCCGTGATTGTCATCGGACCCAACCTGCGGATGAACCAGTGCGGTCTGCCCAAGAAGATGGCGCTGAGCCTCTTCGAGCCCTTCATCATCCACCGCCTCAAGGAGCTGGGCTATGTGCACACCGTGCGCTCGGCCAAGAAGATGATTGACCGCAAGGAACCCATCGTGTGGGATATCTTGGAGGAAGTCACCAAGGGACACCCCGTCTTCCTCAACCGTGCCCCAACGCTGCACCGCCTCTCCATCCAAGCCTTTGAGCCCGTGCTTATCGAAGGCTCGGCCATCCGCCTGCACCCGCTCGTCTGTACCGGCTACAACGCCGACTTCGACGGCGACCAGATGGCCGTGCACGTCCCGCTGAGCGTCGAAGCCCAGCTGGAAGCCCGCCTCATGATGCTGGCGCCCAACAACATCTTCTCCCCCGCCTCCGGCAAGCCCATCTGCACCCCCTCGCAGGATATCATTCTGGGCTCCTACTACCTGACGCACACCCGCGCCAAGGAGGTGAAGGAGAAGCAGGACAACCAGCACCTGCTGCCCCTCTTCGAGTCCATCTCCGAGGTGGAGTTCGCCATCGCTGCCCGCAAGATCGGCTACCACGAGTGGATCCGCCTCAAGAACCCCGACTACGGCAAGACGGGGGCTGCCTTCGACCGACTGGCTTTCAACCAGGAGAACGTCGACAAGAAAACCATCGTCACCACCGCCGGGCGCGTGCGCTTCAACGAGATTTGGCCCAACGAAATGGGCTACATCAACCGCAACATCGGCAAGAAGCAGATGGGCGAGCTCATCTGGCGCTGCTACCAAATCTGCGGTCAGAAAAAGACCGTCGAGACCCTCGATGCCCTCAAGGCGCTGGGGTACAAGGAAGCCACGCGCTCGGGCTGCTCCATCGGTATCGTCGACATGGTGGTGCCCGAGGGCAAGAACAAGATGATTGCCGATGCCTACGACGAGGTCGCCAAGGTGACCGAGCAGTACGAGGAAGGCCTCATCACCAACGGCGAGCGCTACGAAAAGGTGGTGAACATCTGGTCCTCCACCACGGACGCCATCCAGAAAGAGCTCTACACCAAGCTGGAGTACAACAGCGGCTCCGCCGTCGCCAGCCCGCTCTTCATGATGGTCGACTCCGGCGCCCGCGGTAACAAGGCGCAGATTAAGCAGCTCTCCGGCATGCGCGGCCTCATGGCCAAGCCCAGCGGCGAAATCATCGAGCGCCCCATTACCTCCAACTTCCGCGAGGGGCTGTCCGTGCTCGAGTACTTCATCTCCACCCACGGTGCCCGCAAGGGCTTGGCCGATACCGCTCTGAAGACGGCAGACTCGGGTTACATGACCCGCAAGCTCGTCGACGTGGCGCAGGATGTCATCGTGCGCGATGAGGACTGCGGCACGCAGAACGGCATCACCATGACCGCCATCTACGACGGAGAGGACGAAATCGCCTCGCTGGCCACCCGCATCTACGGGCGCGTCACCTGCGATGACATCATCGACCCCACCACCAAGGAAATCATCGTTCCGCGCAACGAAATCATCACCGACGAAGCGGCCAAGCGCATCGAAAAAGTCGGCATTGAGAAGGTGCGCGTGCGCTCCATCCTCACCTGCGAACTCTCCAAGGGCTGCTGCGCCAAGTGCTACGGTCTCAACCTCGCCACGGGCAAGAGCGTCAAGGTGGGCGAGGCCGTCGGCATCATCGCCGCCCAGTCCATCGGCGAGCCCGGCACCCAGCTGACCATGC
>JBJEVL010000232.1:0-1910 GCA_051884335.1 Akkermansia sp.
GAAATAGATGCAATGAGCCGCAACGGAGAAAGGCATTACCTCTAATTGATTCAGCCTCAATAGCTTTATTCCATCATAGCATGACGAATGCTGTACGGAGAGGACAGCCGTGCGTTGCCCCGGACGGCGGGTTGTGGTGCTTGCAAGCGACTCCCTACTGGGTGTGGGACAAGGGGCGCAGCACCGAAAAGGGCTCTTGTTCCGCATCCCTTCGGATTTCCCTCCTCCGGAGAATTCCTCAGCCCGACACAGCGGGTGACTTCTGCACCACCTGCCCGTGCGCCGGCGCGAAACCGTCGCCGGCCTGCTCCTCATCGGCCTCGGCGTGCAAAACCTGTGGGCGGCAGCGTAAGCGGGCGGCTCAGAGGAAGCACCGCCACGGACCCTCGCAGCGCGCCCCCGTTGCGGATGTCGGCGTCAGCGGGCGCCTCAGAGGAAGCACACCCACAGGTAGACCGCCGCAATGGCAATGCTGAGCATCATGAGCGGGAAGGCCAGCTTCATGAAGCCCAGGAATGTCACCACCAAATTGTGCTTGCGGCTGATGGCCAGCGCCACCACATTCGCGCTGGCGCCGATGACCGTGCCGTTGCCGCCCAGGCACGCGCCCAGCGAGAGCGCCCACCACAGCGGCTCCAAGTCGGAGATGCCCATCTGCCCCATGTCCTTGACCAGCGGAATCATGGTCGCCACGAAAGGAATGTTGTCCACAAAGGACGACATGACCGCCGAGAGCGTGAGAATCGTCATCGTGGTGGCCGTCGGATCCCCGTGCGTCAGCTCGATGGCGCGGGCAGCCAGCCACTCGATGATGCCGTTGACCTCCAGCCCTCCTACCAGCACAAAGAGCCCGAGGAAGAAGAAAATCGTGGTCCACTCGATGCGCGCAAAGACCTGCTCCAGCGCCTTCTCGCGGTCGGGCATCACCAGGAAGAGCAGCAGCGAGGCGCCCGTGACGGCGATGGTGCCGCTCTCGATGCCCCAGCCCGGAATCTGGCCGTGGCAGCAGAAGAGCACGATCGTCAGCCCCAGCGTCACCCCGCAGGCAAGGAGCATCTTGGGGCTCTTGATCAGCCCCTCCGTCTTGATGTTCATCACGCGGTTGTGATTCGCCTTGGCGTGCGCGCGGAACTCCTTGCGGTACACAAAGAGAATCACCGCCAGCGTCAGCACAAAGGAAATGGCGCAGGGAATCGTCAGGTTGCGCAGGAACGCCATGAAATCCAACTCCGGCACCGCGCTGGCAATCATGATGTTGGGCGGGTCGCCGATCATGGTGCAGGTGCCGCCGATGTTGGAGGCGAAAATCTGCGCCATCACAAAGGGCATGGGCGAAATCCTGAGGTCGCGGGTCAGGGTGAAGGTGATGGGCACCGTCAGCAGCACCGTCGTCACATTATCCAGCAGCGCCGAGCAGATCGCCACCAGCAGGGAGAGCGCAATGAGCAGCGCGATCGAATTGCCGTTGGTCTTTTGCGCCGCCCACACGGACAGGAAGCGGAACAGCCCCGTCTTGCCCAGCACGAGCACCTGAATCATCATGCCGATGAGCAGCGCCAGCGTGTTGAAATCCACATGCGCAATCGCCTGCGTCTGCGTAATCACCCCCGCAAGCACCATCAGCATCGCCCCGAACAGCGCCACCACCGTGCGGTGTACGCGCTCCGAAATGATGAGCGCATAAGAAATCAGGAAGATGACGAGAGCGGCGCAAACGTGGTATGACATAGTGATCGGCAGGAAAGAGCAAGTGACGGCGGCACGCGCCGCCGATACGGCAAGTGAGATGGACATGCTACCACAATTCGGCGGAGACTGCAAGCTTTATTCGGTGATGCTTCAGGGCAAACGCATTGGGCGCATTGCCTCAAAAAAAAACGCACCGAAGCAGGGGAAGCAAGAAAACGCCG
>JBJEVL010000233.1:0-7787 GCA_051884335.1 Akkermansia sp.
CTGCCCCGGCTTCGCCTCCGCCGCCAAGTACATCGCCACCTCCTGCATGGAGGTCAAGCACGACGCCTGCTGCTACGACACGGGCATGGTGACCATCATCGAGGTGATGGGGCGCCACGCCGGCTGGCTGACCGCCGCGGCGGCGCTCGCCTCCTACGCCGGTGCGGGTCCCGACCTCATCTACCTGCCCGAGGTTGACTTCGACATGGACAACTTCCTCAACGATGTGGAGCGCGTCTACAACGCCACCAACAAGTGCATGGTCGTCGTCTCCGAAGGCATCCACGACAAGAACGGCAACTTCATCTCGCAGGCCAAGACCAACGGCAACGACGGCTTCGGCCACGCCCAGCTCGGCGGTCTGGCCAACAAGCTGGCCGAGGTAGTGCGCGAGCGCATCACCAGCGCCAAGGTGCGCGCCATCGAGCCCAGCCTGCTGCAGCGCTGCGCCACGCACTTGGCCTCCACCACGGATGCGATGGAAGCCTACCTCGCCGGCAAGACCGCCGTCACCGCCGCCGTCAACGGCGACACCGACAAGATGGTGGCCTTTGAGCGCAACAACCTCTACGGGCAGTATGTCTGCAACACCAAGCTGCTGCCGCTGGAGAGTGTGGCCAACTTCGAGCGCAAGGTTCCCCGCGAGTGGATCAACGCCGCCGGCAACGGCATCGAGATGGCCTTCATCGACTACGCGCTGCCCCTCATTCAGGGCGACACGGGCATGAAGACCGTGCAGGCTCTGCCCCGCTTTGCGCGCCTGCGCAAGGTGCTGGCCAAGCCCTGCTGCGAGGCCTGAGCCCCGCACGTCCAAAACCAACATCCTTTTCACAAGGTTGCACGGCGAAAGCGGTGCAACCTCGTCTTATCATTCGGGAGTGCGGGAAAACAACTATTTTGTTAGCTTGCGCCCACCCTGTGCCCATGACATAGTGGCGATACTGCCGCAGCGGCAAACCTGCGGTAAACCCAGAGCACACAACATATCATGACACAGCGTAATATCACCCGATATACCTACGAAACCACCTCCTTTCAAGGCTGGCGGTTGAGTATCTGCCGCAAGTGGAACCAGTTTACCAAATACTTCTCCGACCGCCAGTACGGCAGCGAGGAAGCCGCGTTCCAAGCGGCGCTGGACATGCGGGATCGCATCTTTGAAGCCCTGCGGCAAACCCCCGATGATCCGCGCGCTGTCTTCGAGCGCTTCAAGAACGGCACGGCGGAGGAACAGCACAGCCGTCCGACCTCATCCTGACACGCCGAAGACCCGCTACCCTACCGAATGAGAACACGCCCCCGGCTCGAGCCCACTCCCGGCTCACCGGGGTGTTTCGCATTTTTTGGGAGAGGGGAAGGGTGAACCGAGCCCCCGGGCGCACTCTGCCGCGCCCGCCGCGCCCGCGTCCTGCGCTTTTCTGCCCGGCCCGCACTTTAGGCTTGAAAGACGGGGGCAAAAGGGGTTTAATGTCTGCGCACGATAGCGGCCGCAGGTGGCCCTGTATTCACAGCATATGAAGACGACACAATTTGTACAAGTGCCTGACGCGGCCACGGCTGCCGCCGGATACCTCAGCAACGATGCCGACGACCACGGCGAGCCGGTAACGCTGAATGTCGGGCCCTCCCACCCCGCGACCCACGGCGTTCTCCGCCTGAAGATAGTCATTGACGGCGAAGAGATTGTCTCCTGTGACCCCGTCATCGGCTACCTGCACCGCGGCATGGAAAAAATCGCCGAAAACTGCCACTACAACCAGTTCGTCACCTACACGGATCGCATGGACTACCTGGCGCCCATGAGCAACAACATCGCCTACGCTTGCGCCGTGGAGAAGCTGCTGGGCTGGGAGCTCCCCGAGCGCGGGCAGGCCATCCGCGTGCTTTGCTGCGAGCTCTCGCGCATCTCCTCCTGCTTCCTCGGCACGGGTGTCTACGCCATGGACACGGGTGCCATGACCGCCTTCCTCTACGCGTTCGAGGAGAAAGAGCGCGTCCACAACCTCTACGAACAGATTTGCGGCGCCCGCTTCACCAGCAGCTACACCCGCATCGGCGGCATGACCCGCGACCTGCCCAAGGGCATCGAAAAGCCGATTCTCGAGTTCTGCGACAGCGCTCTCAAGACCGTCGATGAGATGGAGAAGCTGCTGCTGCACAACAAAATCTTCATCGACCGCCTCGTCGGCGTCGGCGTCATCACCAAGGAGATGGCGCTGCAAAACGGCATGACGGGCAACAACCTGCGCGCCAGCGGCGTCTGCCGCGACCTGCGCAAGACCAACCCCTACCTCGGCTACGAGAAGTACGAGTTCGATGTGCCCGTGGCCTACGAGGGCGACTGCTACGCGCGCTTCCAGGTCCGCATGGAGGAAATCCGCCAGTCCGTCCGCATCATCCGCCAGGTGATGGCCACCCTGCCCGGCGGCCCCATTTGGGTGCAGAACGACAAGGGCATCCTGCCGCCCAAGGAAGCCGCCATGATGGGCATGGAGGAGCTCATCCGCCAATTCATGGTCACCACCCAGTGCGTCAACGCCCCGGCGGGACAGGTCTACTTCGCCGCCGAAAACCCCAAGGGCGAGCTGGGCTTCTTCATCGACTCGCAGGGCGGCGGTCTGCCCAACCGCCTCAAGCTGCGCAGCCCCTCCTACTGCACCCTCTCCATCCTGCCGGAGCTGCTGCCCGGGCACCTCGTCAGCGACATCGGCGCCATCCTCGGCTCCTTCGACTTCGTGCAGGGCGAGTGCGACCGCTGATTTCCCGAACACCTTTACCACGAACACTTTTCCCCATGTCTGAACCCACCAACGCCATCGACGCCATCACGGCGCCCATTCCCTCCCCCGGCGAGCAGCACTTCCCCAAGTTTGCCATCACGCCCAAGCTGGTCAAGGAAGCGCAGGAGCTGGTCGAGCAATACCCCGAGGGCAAGGAACAGTCGGCCGTGCTGCCCATCATCCACCTTGTGCAGGAGCGCTTCGGCTATGTCTGCCCCGAGGCCATGCCCTGGATTGCCGAGATGTGCAAGAGCACGCCCATCCACGTCGCGGGCATCGTCACCTTCTACCCCGGCATCCACCGCAGCTGCCCCGGCAAGTACCACTTCCGCGTCTGCCGCGGCATCGCCTGCGCCCTGAGCGACGGCGAGGCGCTCGTGCCCTACATCTGCGAGAAAATCGGCGTTGACCCCGCCGCCCTCACCGATGAGGAACCGATGGGTGTCAGCCCCGACGGTCTGTTCAGTGTGGAAGCCGTCGAATGCCTGGCCAACTGCGGCTTCGGCCCCAACATGCTCGTCAACGACACGCTCTACAGCCAAGTGACCCCCAAGATCATCGACAAGGTGATTGCCGACCTGAAGAAACAGAAGTAACCCGCTTTCCCTGCCATGAGTGACGACATCAAGTACCTGCCCGGCCACGAACCCCACCCGCGGGAAACGCGCCGCATCTTCCGCAACATCTACCGCGTCGGGTACGACACCTCCATCAAGTGCTTCATCAAAGACGGCGGCTACGAGACCCTCAAAAAGGCGCTCGCCATGGAACCCGCCGAGGTCATTGCCGAGGTGAAGAAGAGCGGCCTGCGCGGGCGCGGCGGCGCCGGTTTCCCCACCGGCGTCAAGTGGACCTTCATCCCGCGCGGCAACACCAAGCCCGTCTACCTCGTCTGCAACTGCGACGAGTCCGAACCCGGCACCTTCAAGGATCGCTACATCGTCCACCAAGACCCGCACCAGCTCATCGAGGGCATGATCATCGCCTGCTACGCCGTGCAGGCGCACTTCGCCGTCATCTACATGCGCGAAGAGTTCCCCGAGGCCGCCAAAATCATGAAAAAGGCGCTGGCGGAGGCCGAAAAGAAAGGCTTTTTGGGCAAGGACATCCTCGGCAGCGGCTTCGACCTGAAAATCATCCTGCACCGCGGCGCCGGTGCCTACATCTGCGGTGAGGAAACGGGGCTCATCAACTCCATCGAGGGGCTGCGCCCCTACCCGCGCATCAAACCGCCCTTCTTCCCCGCCGCCATCGGACTCTACGGCTGCCCGACCATCGTCAACAACGTGGAATCCCTCTGCCAGGTGCGCCAGGTGCTCATGCGCGGCGGCGAGGCCTACGCCGCCGAGGGTGCCCAGCGCTCCCCCGGCACGCGCCTCATCGGCGTCTCGGGCGATGTGAAGCGCCCCGGCGTCTACGAAATCATCTCCGGCTCGCTCACCTACGGCGAGATGCTCAACGAGGTCTGCGGCGGGCCGCGCCGCGGGCGCACGTTCAAGGCCATCATCCCCGGCGGCGCCTCGGCCAAGGTCATGCGCTGCGACGAGGTGCTCAAGGGGCGCAACCCCGACGGCTCCGTGCGCTTCATGAGCATCTTCGACGTGCCGATGGATCTGGACTCCATCGCCCAGCACGGCTCCATGAGCGGCTCGGGCGGCGTCATCGTCATGGACGACTCGCGCAGCATGCCCAAGGTGCTCAACAACCTCAACCGCTTCTTCGCCTGGGAATCCTGCGGCCAGTGCTCGCCCTGCCGCGAGGGCAACCCCTGGATGCTCAAGCTTTCCACCCGCATCTGCGAGGGCAAGGGCTCGCCCGAGGATGTCGACCTGCTCAAGAGCGTAGCCGACAACATCTGCGGACGCACCGTCTGCGCCTTCGGCGAAGCCTGCTCCTGGCCCACCCAAGCCTTCACCACCAAGTTCCGCGAGGAATTCCTGGCGCTCACCAAACCCATCAACGCGCTCAAGCCGCACTCGGCGGAAGCCGCCGAAGCGCGCAAGTTCCTCACCCGCGACGACGAAGCCTAACATACACGTTCTTTCATGAGTACACAACCCGCAATTCTGCCGAAGGATGCCGCCGCTGCCGAGGGCAAGGTGAACGTCCAGATCAACGGCAAGTGGTACCGCTTCCCCAAGGGCATGCGCATTGCCGATGCCTGCAACTCCGTCGGTGTCCACGTCCCCTGCTTCTGCTACCACCCCAAGCTCTCCGTGGCCGGCTCCTGCCGCATGTGCCTCGTGGAGCAGGGCATGCCCCCGCGTCTGGCGCCCGGCGCCACCCCCACCTACAACGAGGACGGCTACCAGAGCATCAGCTGGATGCCCCGCGCCGTCATCGCCTGCGCCAACACCGTGGCGGAGAACATGGGCATCCGCACCGACGGCAAACTCTGCGCCGAGGCGCGCCGCGGCGTGCTGGAGTTCCTGCTCTCCAACCACCCTCTCGACTGCCCCATCTGCGACCAAGCCGGCGAGTGCAAGTTGCAGGAGTACACCGCTGACTACGGCAGCGGCACCCACCGCTTCACCGAGGCCAAGACCAAGAAGGGCAAGAACATCTCCATCGGGCCGCGCGTCAACCTCGACCAGGAGCGCTGCGTGCTCTGCCGCCGCTGCGTGCGCTTCATGAAGGAAATCGTGGGCGAGGAGGTGCTCGGCGTCGTCGGACGCGGCACGCACAACGCCATCGCCTGCTACCCCGGCAAGACGCTCGACAGCAACTACAGCATGAACGTGGTGGACATCTGCCCCGTGGGCGCCATGACCAGCAAGGACTTCCGCTTCAAGATGCGCGTGTGGTTCCTCAAGAGCACCCCGACCATCGATGTGACCAACGGCACGGGCACCAACATCAACATCTGGACCCGCGAGCAGCAGGTCTACCGCATCACCCCGCGCCAGAACGACGAGGTGAACAGCTGCTGGATGCCCGATGACGCGCGCCTGGCCTACCCCTACATCAACGCCCCCGAGCGCCTCCTCACCCCGCTGGTGCGCACCGACGCCGGCGCCCCGCAGCGCCCCGCCACCTGGGACGCCGCCATCGGCCTGGTCGTGGAGCAGCTGCACAAGTGCGCCCCCTCCGAGCTCGCCATGATTGCCAGCGCCCGCATGACCAACGAAGAGCTCTACATGGTGCGCGCGCTCGCCAAGCAGCTGGGCATCACCAAGCTCGACATCGTGCCCCGCAGCTGCGAGCCCGACAACATGCTCAAGAGCGCCGATGCCAACCCCAACAGCACGGGCGCCAAGCTCGTGCTCGGCAAATCGGGCAACGGGCTGGCCACCATCCGCCGCGGTGTGCGCAACGGCAGCATCCGCTTCCTCATCGCGCTGGGCGAGGATCTGACCGCGCCCGAAGCCGGCTTCACCAAGGACGACCTCGCCGGGCTGGACTACCTGCTCTGCATCTCCCACAGCGCCAACGACACCACCCGCGCCGCCGATGTCGTGCTGCCGGGCGTCACCTTCGCCGAGAAGTACGGCACCATGATCAACGTGGCCGGGCGCATTCAGCGCCTCAACAAAGCCATCGAGCCGCTGGGTGAAGCCCGCGCCGACTGGGACATCTACCGCAGCATCTCCGAGGCTCTCGGCTGCGACTGCGTGACGGTCATCGCCTGCCCCAGCCCCATGATGGTGCTGGAGCAGATGGCCGAAGAGTTCGAGCCCATGAAGGGGCTCACCTGGGGCAACATCGGCAACGGGGGCAAAGCCATCATCGACACCGGAGTCAGCATCCCGCTCATCGAGCGCGAACAAGCCAAGAAGTAACACCCTAACGCACACAATACGATATGGACGCAATCTGCAACTGGTGTGATGCCCTCATGAGCAACCCGATCTGGTTCTACCTGATCACCACCCTGCTCAAGCTGGTGCTCATGTTCGCCGTCATCCTGGCCTTTGTGGTCATCTCCGTCTGGATCGAGCGCCGCGTCGCGGGCTGGATTCAGGACCGCCCCGGTCCCAACCGCGCGGGTCTGCCCCTCTTCCTGCTGCAGCGCTTCGGCAGCAAGGAGAAGCAGCCGCTCAAGGATCTGCTGCACTTCTTCGGCATCCCCGAGGACTCCTGCATCGCCAAGCTCTGCAAATGGCTGCGCTTTGACCGCGAAATCCCCTTCTTCGGGCTCATCCAGCCCTGTCTGGACGGCGGCAAGTGCTTCCTCAAGCAGGAGCTAACCCCCTCCTATGTGCGCAAAGCCTACTTCATCGCCGCCCCCATGCTGGTGCTGGGGCCGCCCCTGGTCGCCGCAGCCGTCATTCCCTTTGCCAGCTGCGTGGAGACCGCCTACGGGAGCATCTCCATGTGCGTGGCTAACCTCGGCATCGGGCCGCTGTGGGTCTTTGCCGTCTCCGGGCTCTCCGTCTACGGTCTCACGCTCGCCGGCTGGTCCTCCAACTCCAAATATCCCTTCATCGGCGGCATGCGCGCCACCGCCCAGCTCATCTCCTACGAGGTGGCCATGGGGCTCTCCGTCATCCCGCTCTTCATGATGTTCGGCACCCTCAACCTGCAGGAAATCGTGCAGGAGCAGGCCGCCAACGGCTGGACCCTGCTGCCGCTCTGGGGCGAGGGACTCAGCCCGCAGCGCTGGGCGCTCATGCTGCCGCTGCTCATCAGCTTCCTCGTCTTTGTCACCTGCGTCTTTGCCGAGGCCAACCGCACACCCTTCGACATGGCTGAGTGCGAAACCGACCTCGTGGGCGGCTACCACACGGAATACTCCTCCATGAAGTTCGCCTCCTTCTTCATGGGCGAATACGCCGCCATGGTCATCGGCTCCGCCATCGTCGTCACGCTCTTCCTCGGCGGCTGGAGCATCGGCTTCGGCGCCGACGCCGCGCTGGCGGGCATCTGCCCCTGGCTCGCCGTCTGCTGCCAATTCGCCATGTTCATCCTCAAGCTGCTGGCCTTCATCTTCTTCTTCGTGTGGGTGCGCTGGACCCTGCCGCGCTTCCGCTGGGATCAGGTGATGAAGCTCGGCTGGCTCGTCTTCCT
>JBJEVL010000234.1:0-7777 GCA_051884335.1 Akkermansia sp.
CGACTGGCTGCTGATGCTGTCGTAACCGCCCGTGTAGACCATCCACACATCGTTGCGGCGCGCGGGCATCTCCCAACCGCCCTTGCCCATCGTGCAGGGCGTGGGGGCAGTGATGCGCGAACGCAGGGTATCCAAGTGGTGGCTGGTGGAATCGAGCACGGCATGCTGGGCGATGGTGTTGCTCACGCCCGACGCACTTTGCAGACCGGCGACGGCGGCGCCGCTGCTGCGAGTGTAGTCAAAGGCATCCAACAAGCGATCCAGTTGATTGCTCGAGGCCGCCAGCGTACCCTCCGTGTGGCTCACCTCGCCCGCCAGAGATTGCAGCACCGACGAAACCGCGCGCTGATTGTGCGTCTGCCCCGCGATGCGGTAGTTATCGCTGAACACGAGCGACGCTCCCTGCCCCGGCACCGTGGCCACATACACGTTGTGATTGGTGAGCAAGCGCTGGTAGGTACCGTTCGCAACCGGAGCCACATCGTACAGGGCGTCGGGGTTGAACCCGCTCTTCACCGTGCCGTTGACAATCGGCACCGTGGTGCCGTCGGCCAGCAGCGCTTCGTTGGTCAGCGGACCGACCGTCCCCGCCGTGGGATTGAAGGTCACGAAGACGCGGGCACCGTCGGCATCGAGCGTGCCCGAGAGATTGAGCACATCCGCCGACACAGCGCCATCATCACCGATCGCGACATCCTCCCACAGCATCGTGTAGGGCGAGAGCGCCAGGCTGTTGCCCTGCGTCACTGTCCCGGCCACCGCGTGGTCAAAGCTCAGGATACTGCCGATGTTCCGGTAGCCCGTGCGCGTGTTGTCATCGTAGGTGTAAGAGCCGTTCACCAGGAAGCGGTTGAGCACGGTATTCGCCGCGCGTGTACCCTCGTCCTCCGTGGTGTCGATCGAGCCGATCTGCACCGGGCCGGCGGTGTAGGACGCCGCCGTGGTGGTGAAGTTCGAGTCCCGGAGCACCGTCACGGCATCCTCATGCAGCCCCGTGCCGTTGAGCTGAACCTCGGACCCGGCGTCATCCAGAGCCACAATCGTGCCCTGATACCCCGTGGCGTCCAAGCTCAGGCTCAGCATGCTGCCCGACAGCACGTTAATGACGCTCTTCGTGTCCTGCGACGCGATGGGCGCATTCAGCACGCCACCCGCGTACAGATCCAACTCGCTGTCCGTATCGAACATAATGACCGGCTGCGTGCCGCCGGCAGCCGCCACGGTGCTCAGCACCGCGTTGGTCAGCTTCACCTCGTTCTGCAGCACAATGTCACCGCCCGTGGCCTGAATATCCGTGGTTCCCGTCAGATTCTCCACCTGCACGTTGTCCAGCACAATGCCGGCCGCCACCGTCGCACCCGATCCCAGCACCACGTCGGTCGTGCCGTTCGAAGTGACGGTCGAATTGCCCGTGACCGTAGCCAGTTTGCCGGTCAACCCCGCAATCGTCACCGACTTGCCCGAGTTCACCGTGCTGTTGCTGATGAGGGTGTAGGCGCCGGGGTCAAGGCTGTTGTTCGTGCTCAGGACGATGGCCTCCTCCGCCGCCTGCAAGGTGGCGCCGATGAGGATGTTGCTCCCGCTCAGCGTCAGAGTGCCCTGCTCGGCAACCACCGCGGCGGAAATCGTGTTCACGCCCGAGAGCTCCAAATTGCCCTGAGTCGCCACCACCCGGCCGGTCACGCTGTTCGTGCCGCTGATGGTCGTCGACTGCGCGGCGAAGCTCGTCTCGGTATCGGCCTCGAAGGAATTGTCGCCGGTGATTTGGATGGTGCCCTGCGTGGCGCTCAGCGAGACATCCTCGAAGGTGTTGTCGGCCGTCGCGCCGGAGGAGCTGATGCGGATGCTGCCCTCCTGCGCCGTCAGCGTTGCGCCGTCGTTGAAGGTGTTGTCGCCGGTCAGCACCAAATCGCCGGTGGTCGTCGTCAGCGCCGAATCGGTGCCGCCCACCGTGGTGACGATGCCGTTGTTGGCAAAGCTCGTGGTCGTGACGGTGCCGTTGATGGTCACGTCAGCCGCATCGAGCGCCACGGCTCCGCCCTCCAGCGAGCTGCCGGCACCCACGGAAAGCCCCAGGGTACCGCTGCTCAGCGCGGTGGTCTCCGAGCCGTCCGCATCCACCGTCACGCTCGTACCCGTGCCGGTGATGCTCAGCGTACCGCCGTCGAGCTGAATCTGCCCGTCGACGGTCAGCTCGGCAGCTTCCTCGACCGTCATCGTGGCAGCGCCCGTCCCGGCTGCGCCCAGATTCCCCGTCACATGGAAGGTGCCGGAATGGGTCACGAGGATGGTACCACCCTCATTCGTCAGCACGTTGCCATGGTAGGTCTGATCGGCGGGGGTCGCGCCCGTCGTATCGCCCAGCGTCATGGTCTGCAGGGCCGTGATCGAGCCGTCGATGGAGTCGGAGCCCGTGATCACCGAGCCCGTGGCGGTGAGCGTGGTGCCCGTCGCTCCGGTACCGGTCAGCGAGCCGAGCAATTCGGCAGGTGTTGCCGAAACACCGCTCAGGGTGGCGGTCTCCACCCCGGTGTAGCTATTGGTATCGGTGGTATTGGTGACAGTCACCGTTGTCTGCACCACAGGGGCAGCAAAGGCGCTATAAGCCGAGGCGGCGACGGTCACAACAGCAGCCAGCAGCGCGCGGCGCAGCGGCATGGGTAAATGAGGTCTCATGATGATGATATTTGGGTAATTAGGCAGACCGTCGGGGCGGGATTGCCCCGCTCGGTCATGCAGGCATCATAGCGGCCTGTTCGGGTGCTGTCCATGGATATTAGAGGCGAGTACGCCCCCCGGAGGCAAACAGTTTTGCACCCCTGCGGAAAAAAGACCGGAAAAGCCCCTGTTTTTGCTTGAAAGCAGTTGAAAAAGGTGTAGAAATAGGAGCCGATGGACGAAGCGCCCGCCCCCTTCTCGCGCCGCTGTCGCGTGCCCGCCGTTTTCCAATGGGAAATGGTGCGCAAGGCGCTGCGCGCAGCGGAAGAGGGGGTCTACTGCTGGGACATCGACAGCGGCGAAATCTTCTACACCGAGCAGTGCATGCGCACGATGGGGCTCCCCATCACCGAGTGGGCACCCAACATCTTCACCGAGCCCGAGCGCTGCATCCACCCCGAGGATCTGCACTTCTTCGTCACCACGGTGCAGCATTATCTGGAACGCCCGCGCAGCAGCCCGCTGCGCGTGGAGGTGCGCCTGCTCAATCTGCGCTCGCGCGGGTGGAAATGGACGCGCATCAACGGTCTGGTCGAGCGCGATGCCGAGCAAAAACCCAAGCGGCTCGTCGGCATGTGGGTCGACATCACCCGCCGCAAGATGGCCGACCTGCACGCCATGGAGGATCGCGACCTCTTCCGCACCCTCATCAACTGCCTGCCCGACAACATCTACTACAAGAACCGCGAATCGCGCTTTGTCATCGCCAACGAGGCCACCACGCGCAAAATGCGCGTGCCCACCCCCTCCGACCTCATCGGCCGCGGCGACGACGACTTCTTCTCCCCCGAAATGTGCGCCGTCTCGCGCCGCGAGGAGCAGGAAATCATGCGCACCGGGCAGCCCGTCACCAACCGCATCCACCACGAGACGTGGAAGGGCGGGCGCGACACCTGGTCCCGCGTCTCCAAATTCCCCTGGTACGCCGCCGACGGCAGCGTCAAGGGCATTGTCGGCATCTCCTCCGATGTCACCGAGCTGGTGGAAGCGCGGGCGCGCTACCAGCGCATCGCCGCCCAGCTCGATGAGCGCAACCGCGCGCTGGAGAAGGAAATCAGCCTGGCGCGCGAGATTCAGCAGGCGCTGCAACCCCTCAGCATCCCCGACCGCGAGTGGCACCACCGCGACGGCAGCACGCGCCGCGCGCACTTCCACCATGTCTACCTCCCCTCCACCGGTGTGGCGGGCGACTGTTTCGAGGTATTCCCCATCGGCGCTGCGGGCCTGGGCATGATTATCTGCGATGTCATGGGGCACGGCGTGCGCGCCGCCCTCATCGCCTCCATGCTGCGCGGGCTCATGGAGCAGGTATCCAACTTAGCGGATACCCCCGCCCTGCTCCTTTCCTCGCTCAATCGGCAACTCTTCCGCATCTTCAGCCAAGCCAACATCACCATGTTCGCCTCGGCCTGCTACGTTTACCTCGACCTCGACAAGCGCCGCCTGACCCTCTCCGGCGCGGGGCATCCCGCCCCCATCGTGCTGACGGCCGAGGGGCGCCCCCTGCTACCCGCCATCCCGCGCTCCCCCGCCCTCGGCCTGCTGGAGGGGGCCATGTTCCGCGAGAGCGAGCTGAGGCTGGAGCCGGGCATGAAGCTCATGCTCTACACCGACGGACTCACCGAGGCGCGCAACGCGCAGCACGATGAGTTGGGTGCCGCGCGCATCATGGACTTCCTGCACGAACGCGCCCCCCGCAACATCCGCGAAATGCTCGATATCTCGCTCGCCTGCATGCACAACTTCACGGGCACCACCCGGCAGGACGATGATATTTGCCTGCTGGGGGTGGAGTACAGTGAGGAGTGAGCGGACGGCTCTCCCGCACGCCTCGCGACAGGCGGGCGAAAATGCCCCGGATTGGGCTTCGGAACGCAAAAGATGCTTGCCATGGCGCTGTTTTCGGGGTATTCTGCTCCCGGTTATCACGCTGCAAGACCTATGAAGGATGATGCTTCCCCTCTCAACCTTTCTGAGTTGACTGATTTTCAATTCGGGCCCTCGTGGGCGCGCTCCGGTTCCGCACCTGCGGTCGACTACACCCGCCTGCCCCGCGAGGCACGCGAGCAGCGCAGCAGCGAACGGGGAGAGCGCCGCCCCCGCCGCCACGAGGGGGAGCGCCGCAGCATCGGCCGCGAGCAGCGCGGCGAACGCAGCGAGCGTGGTCACGCGCCGCGCAACCGCCGGGGCGAAGCGCCTGAGCGCCGTCCGCACCGCGAGCTCCCCGAGCCCGCCGCCGGCTACCGAGTCGAGCTGCGCCCCGCCAACGCCATTCTCGAGGTCTTTGCCGCCGAAATCCAAAAGCAGAAGCGCACGCTGCCCCTCATCGAGCTCGCCCGGGTCGTCATGGCTGCCAGGAACCGCTACGATCTGGTGTTCATGAAGATGGAGGAGGGCGCCCCCCTGATTCACTCCCGCAAGGGCGACGGCGCCTGCTGGCTCACGCGTGAGGAGGCACTGGCCTACCTGCCCAAAGCGCCGTGGCTGACCGAGCTTTACAGCACCGAGGAAATGGAAACCGAGGCACCCAAAGGTCAGTTCACAGCGGTAGCCGTTTGCTCACTGGGCGGGGAGGTCATCGGCCCCGTCAACTGGCACGGCTATCAAGCCGCGCTCATGAACCTCTACCGCAGCAAGTACAGCCGCATGCCGCTGGATGCCTTCAAGAACAGCGTGCACCTCAACAAGGACGAGGAAGCCGTGGCGGCGTGGCTGAAGAGCGCCTCGCACAAGACCGTTTGGAAACCCACCCGCGAAGGCGCCGCCGAGCTCGTGCTGAACGACTGGCGCGCCGTGGAGGCCGATTTTGCCGCCACTCACTTCGACGACATCTACGAGACCACGGACAAGGTGTTCATCAACGGCGCGACCGAGCGCGCCCGCCTGAGCCCCGGTCTGGCAGCGCACATCTCCATCCTCGCCGACCGCACGCGCAAGTTCCCGCAGATGCTCATCCCCAACCTCTGCCACGGCATGGCGCGCTTCCACCTGCCCATCTTCAAGTGGCACGGCAAGCACTACACGGGGCCGAGCCGCGTGCGCGCCATCCCCGAGGGCACGGTGCTGGCCGACCGCATGATGGCCATCATCAACTGGAGCCGCGAGAACAGCGGCAAGACCTGCGACCTGATGTTCGCCGCCCTCTCGGGGGTGCCCGCCGGCACGGATGAGGCCGGCAAGGCCGCTGCCGCCGAGGCGTATGCGCCCTATGTGGCCGACATGATTTGGCTGCTGGAGCAGGGCTACATCGTCGTCACCGGCGACAACGCCGTTTGGTTCCCCAAGGGCGAGAGCGCCCCGCAGCCTGCCCCGCAGAGCAAGGAGAAAAAGGCTCCCGCCAAGAAGAAGGGCGGCAAGCGCCCCGCCGAGAAAAAGGCAACCGCCCCCGCCAAGGCAGCCCCCGCCAAGGCAGCCCCCGCCGAGGCAGCACCGACCGAGGCACCCGCTGCGGAAGCGCCTGCTGAGGAAAATACGCCGGCTGCTCCTGAGACGACCGCCGAAACCCCTGCCTGATTGCCCGCCCATGCTTCTCCCCATCAACCAGTACGGCGACCGCGTTCTGCGCGAGGTCTGCGCCCCCGTGACGGATACAACGGGGCTGGAGGCGCTGGCGCAGGACATGCTCGAGACCATGTACGCAGCGCACGGCATCGGGCTGGCCGCCCCGCAGATCGGGCGCAGCATCCGCATGGTGGTCATCAATGTCTGCCCGCCCGATGACGAGGAGGCCGCCGAGGACGGCGAGGAGCTCTGCACCGTCAACGGCGAGGAGCGTCCCGTGCGCAGCATCATGCCGCTCATCTTCATCAACCCCGAGATCGAGCCCTACGGCAGGAACGAGCTCTTCACCGAGGGCTGCCTGAGCGTGCACAACGTGCGCGCCAACGTCATCCGCCCCGATCGCGTGCGCGCCAAGCTGACGCAGCTGGACGGCAGCGTGCTCGAGCTGGACTGCGGCGGGCTGCTGGCGCGCTGCCTGCAACACGAGTGCGACCACCTCGACGGGCACCTCTTCGTCGACCGAGTCTCCAGCGCGGCGCGCATCACCCTCAAGAAGAAGCTGCAACGCCTCAGCGACAGCCGCCGCTGAACACTGCCGGCACCCCTCTTTTCCTGCCTGCCCTCCGCCCGGAGGCGCAGGCTTTTTGTTCCCGGCGATCCGCGAGAAGCGGCGCCGCAGCCACTTGCCCTGCCTGCGTTCCCTGCGGACGCGGGCTTTTTTGTTCCCGGCGGACCTGCGGAACCGGCGCCGCAGCCACTCGCCCTGCCTGCGTTCCCTGCGGACGCGGGCTTTTTTGTTCCCGGCGAACCTGCGGAACCGGTGCCGCAGCCACTCGCCCTGCCCGCGCTCACAGCGAGCGCCACGCCGCCGCGAGCATCGCCGCATACACCGCGCGGCGCGGCAGCTTCACCCGCTCTGTCCCCCGGCGCGCGCGCAGCAAGCGCAGCGTGCCCAGCCCCAACAGCGCGGGCAGCAGCGTGGCAAAGCGCAGGCGGAACGCGCGCAAGCGGCGCGCGTAGTCCACCCCATCGCGCAGGTAGCGCTCCGCGCGCCTGCACCAGCGCTCCCGCTCCGCAGCGGCAAAATAGCGCCGACCGCGCGCGGCATCCTCCTCCTCATCGCGCAAAATATTCACCAACTGCAAGCCGCGCCCGTAGCGCCGCCCCGCCTCCGCCATCAGCGCGCGCAGCTCGGGGGGCGCAAAGCCCCCGCCCAGCGCGGCAAAACCCAGCTCCGTCCAAAAGACACCCACGCAGCCCGCCACCCCATCGCAGTAGCGCAGGGTCTGCTCCTCCGTGCTCAAATCCACCGTCGGCTCCAAATCCTCCAGCTGCGCGCTAATAATCGTGACCAGCACGCGGCGCACGAGCGCCCCCTGCTCCGGCGGCAGCTGCTCCAAGCGCAGCAGCCAATCGCCATAGAGCCGCAGCAGGATCTGCTCCGCGGGTGAGCCCGCCAGAGCCGGCGCCTGCAAGCGCATAAAAAGCTCCTCCAGCGCCTCGGCATCCGCCTGCCCCGACACCGCCGCCCGCATGAGCCGCAGCACGGCGCGGGGCT
>JBJEVL010000235.1:0-1895 GCA_051884335.1 Akkermansia sp.
AGCGCTCCTGGCCCTGCTGCTGTGGCAGGCTTGGGAGCTTCTCCCGCAGGCTGTTTGGCTGCCGCTGGCGCCGCTGCTGCTGCTGTGGCTGCTGCTGCTGCCGGCGCTCTTGGCGCTGCGCCCCGTGGAGAAGGGGCTGTTCGGTCGGCGGCGCTGAGGCGGTCGGCGCGGGCGAGCCCCAGAGCGGCGCAGGCGAGCCACAGGCCGGTTCGAGTGGTTCTCAAGCCGGCGGCGCGAGGAGGGAGGCTCACTGATCCATTGCGTTCTGTTCGTCGAGGATGCCCGATTTTTCGAGGTAGTAGTCGTAGCCGCCGGCGTAGGGGGTCAGGATGCCCTGGTTGATGTGCAGGGTCTTTTCGGCCAAGGCGCGGATGAAGTGTACATCGTGGGAGATAAAGACGAGCGTGCCTTCGTAGCGCTTCAGTGCCTGCGAGAGCGCCTCCACACTCATCAGGTCGAGGTGCGTGGTCGGCTCGTCCATCAGCAGCAGATTGGGCGGGTTGACGAGGAACTTGACAAGACTCAGGCGCGATTTTTCACCGCCGGAGAGCACTTCGACCCGCTTGTCGACATCGAGGCGGCGGAAGAGGAAGGAACCGAGGATGCCGCGGGCTTCTTCCTCGCGCAACTCGGGGTCGGCGGCCATGATTTCTTCCAGCACGGTGTAGTGCGGCGTGAGGTTCTCGGAGCGCATCTGCGAGAAGTAGCCGATGCGGGTGGTGGTGCCGACAATGCGCTGCCCCTCATCAATGGGCAGCACTCCCGCCAGAATCTTGAGCAGGGTGGATTTACCCGCTCCGTTGGGACCCACCAAAACAATGCGGTCGCCGCGCTCAATGAGTAGATCGAGGTTGCGGTAGATGCGCTTGGTGCCGTAGCTCTGCCCGACTTTTTCCAGCTCGAGCACGCGCTGCATGCTGCGCGGGGGTTGGGGGAAGATGAATTTGAAGAGTTTGCGTCCGGCTTTGGGTTTTTCGATACGCTCCATTTTCTCCAGCTGCTTGATGCGGCTCTGCACTTGGGCAGCCTTGGAGGCGACGGAGCGGAAACGGTCGACAAAGGCTTCGATGCGCGCAATCTCGCGCTGCTGGTTTTGCCACGCCGCGAGCAGCAGGTGGTAGCGCTGCTCTTTTTGCTCGAGAAAGTTGCTGTAGTTGCCCGTGTAGCGCACGAGCTTGGTGTCCTCGATGTCGTAGACGGTTTCCACGAGGGCGTCCATGAAGTCGCGGTCGTGCGAAATCATGAAGATGGCGCCGGGATAGTTGCTCAGGTAGCGCTGGAACCACAGGAGGCTGAGGAGGTCAAGGTGGTTGGTGGGCTCATCGAGCATGAGCAGGTCGGGCTCGGCGGTGAGCAGCTGCGCCATGTGGGCTCGCATGACCCAGCCGCCGCTCATCTCGCGAGCGGGGCGGTGAAAATCCTCGTCGCGGAAGGCCAGCCCCTTGAGGATGCGCTTGGCCTTGGGCTCCAACTGGTAGCCGTTGTTGGCGATGAAGGTATCCATGGCATGCGCATAGCGGTCGCTGCTGTTGTCGTGCGCAGCCTCACACTCCCGCAGGGTGCGGATGGCCTCGCCCATTTCGGGGGTGATGCTCATGGCAATCTCCAGCACGGTGCGATCGCTGGGATCGCCGGCCTCCTGCGGCAGATAGCCGACCACGGCATATTCATCCATCTGTACCTGCCCGCCATCGGGGCTGTCCTCCCCCAAAATCATGCGGAAGAGGGTGGATTTGCCCGCTCCGTTGGGGCCCACCAAAGCCACGCGCTCGCCCCAGTTGATGGTCAGCTCGGTATCTTCAAACAGCGTGCGTCCCGAATGTGCCTTGCTCAGCTTCTTGATGGTCAGCATACGCGGAGCAGGATACAGCATTTTCGCGCCTATGCCACGCCTG
>JBJEVL010000236.1:0-7663 GCA_051884335.1 Akkermansia sp.
CCAGATTGACATGCTGCAACGTCAGGTAGGACATGGCGTTATCTTCGGAGTGCGAGGCGTTGTTTTTTCCCTGATGCCGTGGTGGGAATCGCATCGATCCAGTCGTAGGCGACCGGGCACTTGTGCAATTCCAGCCGCTTGGCCAGTTGTGCGGCAATTTCCTCGAAACTCAGGGTGGTGGATCCCCGCAGGATGTAGCAAAAAACCAGTTCGCCCATGATGCCACTTTCGTCCTTCGTGGGGACGCACAGGCAGTCGCCCACCCCCAGAGACATGACAGCCTCTTCAACCTCCGCAGGCGAAACCTTCTTGCCGCCGACATTGATCAGCTCCTTTTCCCGACCGAGCAGGTAGAGATAGCCCTCGCGGTCGCGGCACCCGCAGTCGCCCGTGCGGAGGTAATCTCCCCAAAAGGCGTTGCTGTTGTCCTCCTCATCCAGATAGCGGGCGGCGACCATCTTCCCCCGGATGCAAATCTCCCCTTTTTCGCCCACCGGGACTTCGCAACCGTTCGGCGCGCAGATTTTGACATCGATGGTGGGGGCGGTCGGCTTGCCGATGGAGTCGAGATGGGCGGTGTCGTGGAGTTCCGTAAAGCAGCTGCGCGAGGCCTCCGTCAGACCGTAGTGCATGCAGAGGGCGGTGTCGGGGAACAACGCGGCCATCTCCTCCTTGACCGCGCGGGGCATGGAGGCGCTGCCGATTTCAATCCAGCGGATTTGCCCGGCATAGTTTGCGATGCGGGTGCCGCTGATTTTGCGAATGTAGGCCCAAGCGGCAGGCACCACGCTGAAGCCCGTGATGGCGTGCTCCTCGATGGCGCGCAGAAAGGCGCGGACATTGGCAAAGGATTTCAGAATGACCACGGTGGCACCCCGCAGCAGGCTGCAGCGAATGCGCCCCATGCCGAACGAATGACACAGGGGCAGTGCCAGGAGCTCGGTGTCGTCTGCGCTGTTGCCGATATAGCCGTTGATATGGGAGGCCGAGGCGAAAATGTTGTCGTGGGAGAGGCAGACGCCCTTGGCATTGCCCGTGGTGCCGGTGGTGAAGAGGATTTCGGCAATGTCGCTGCTGCGGAGTCCTGCCGGAAGCTCCGTGTACTCGTCGGCTGTGTCAAGCTCAACCGTTTGCAGGTCGATGGAGGGGAACTGCGCGCTGCGATACCCGATGCCGTAAGCCGGGCGGATGCGTTGCTCCAAGGCGTGCAGATACTCGGGCGAGGCGTCCGGGTCGGTGAGGACCGTGGTGATACCCAGCAGCTGCGCCCCGAAGTACAGGTAGAGGTAGGATGCCTCCTTGTGGGCGGCCAGCATGATGCGCCCGCCGGCCGCAAGCCCGAGCTCGCGGAGCCGGGTGGCTGCGCGGCGGATGCCGGAGAGCAATTCGCCGTAGGAGATGTCCTGCCCGTTGAGAACGACCGCCGTCTTGCCCGGCATGTTTTCAGCATGCCGCATGATCGCTTGGAGCAGGGGACTGTGGTCGTACATCGGCAGATTCAGGAGCGTAGTTTCTCGATTTCGGCTACCCAGTCGCTGATGCTGGTGATATCAAAGATATCGTCCTCCGGGATGAGTAGACCGAAAGCTTCCTCGATTTTGGCAAGAATCAGGACACTGCGCATGGAGTCAAACTCCGGCAGCTCGGTGAGATCCTGATCAGCGGCAATGTCATCGGCATTGCGTTCCAAGACCGATGCCACCAGTTGCCGTATTTGTTTTTCAAGAGTTTCGCCTGCCATAGCGTTCAGAAAAATGATGAGAGGTTCGGTGGCATCGGCGTGAGGGACAAGGGCAATATCCTTCGGCGGAAGAGCTCGCTCAAAGGAGGCGGCCGCCGTCGATTGTCAAGCTGGCGCCCGTCGTCCAGCACGAGGCATCGGAGAGAAAATAGATGATGGCCCAGGCGATTTCCTCCGGGCGACCATAGCGCCCCATGGGATATTTTGCTTCATCGGCTGCCAAATCCGCTTCACTGACGGCACCTCCCCGAATCAGCGGGGTTTCCACCATGGCGGGATGCACGGCATTGGCGCGGATGCGCTTGGCTGCCATTTCGCGGGCGAAATAGCGCATGTAGGTTGTCAGCGCCGCTTTGGAGGCGCCATACACGCCATTACCATATCCACTCAAAAATGCCGCAATGGACGAGGTAAAGACCACGGAGGCTCCGGCTTTGAGTTTTTTCTTTTTGAGGAGCCAGCGATTGAGCAGCATGGGAGCAAAGGTATTGGTGTTGAACACGGCGTCCAAGACTTTCTCCGTGTAAAAAGCAACGGGCTTCACGAAGTGGACGCCGGCATTGCTGAGCAGACCGTCCAGCGCCGGGCAACCCTCCGCCAGACGGATGACATCCTCCTCCTTGCAGAGATCGGTGACCATGTAGGAGTGCCCCTCGCCGGACAGGTCTGCCATAGTCTGTTGCAGGCGCTCCTCGTTGCGCGCCACCAGCACGAGGGTGGCGCCCATCTTGGAGCATTCGATGGCGGTCGCCCGCCCGATGCCGGAGGAGGCACCGGTGATCATGATGGTTTTGCCCTGCAGGGAAAAGGGGTTGTACATGGTTTCAGAGTTCATCGATGGGGGGACAAAGGATGTGGTCGGTTTCCAGATAGGCGGCGGCATAGGCGAGCCCGGTGCCGAAGGCGCAGAGGAGCAGGCGCTGTTTGCCGCTTGCCAGAGCCTCGGCGCACTCGCTCACCAAGGCCATGGGGACGCTGGCGCTGGTGGTATTGCCGTAGTTCCGCAGGCTGAGCGGGACGCGCTCCATCGGAATGCGCATGCGCTTGGCAATATGTTCGACAATGAGCTTGTTGGCCTGGTGCAGCACCAATCGGTCGGCGGAGTCGGGATTGATGCCGAAGTGCGCGCAAAGCTTCTTGAGCGCCTTGGGTATCTTGGTGATGGCGAAGGCAAATACATCCATGCTATCCATTTTGCTGGTGTATTGCTCGAAGGGTATCTTGCCGTCGAGAATGTCGAGAAAGCGTTGGTAGCTCTGCATGGTGTGGGGGGAACGCGCTCCGCCCAGCGGTGAGGCAATAGCGCGCCCCTCCTTGCTCAGCGAGCCGATGTGGAAATGCATGGGAGCGGCCTTCTCATCATACTCGAGCGCTGTGGCAATCCCCGCATCGCCGAACAGGGGGCGCGACTCGCGGTTGTCCTTGCCAATGCGCTTGCTGACGGCATCTCCGTCCAACAGGAGCGCGCGCTTGATTTGCCCGCTTTGCACCATGGACGCAACCGAGCTGAGCGATGTCACCCAGCCGGGGCAACCATGGTAGTAGTCGAGGCAGACGGTGCTCTCCGGCAGCCCGAGTGTTTCGTGAACCACGAAGGAATCCGGGTGGTTGATGTAGTCGGGCGTTTGGGTGCAGAACGCCAGCAGATCGACCGAATCCTTCTCCCAGCCGAGCTGATCGAGCAGGGTTTGGGCGGCTTTGCAGCAGAGATCCGAGGCGGTGCTCCCGGGAGGCGCGATATGGCGCCGCTCAATGCCGGTGGCTGCGATGACCTGCTCGGCCTCGCCGGGGGCGTAGAAAGGCAGTGAGCTGTTCTCCTCGACCTCCTTGGGGACGCAAGCCGAGATGCCGCGGATGGCAACCCTGTTAACGGAGAAAAACGCCATCTCAGGCCTTGCTCTTGACGGTGTTGAACAAGTCCTCCACGGTGACGGCGTTGCGGATGTCGTCCCCCTTGAGGGTGATATCGTATTCCTCATCGACCATGGCGATCAGCGAAAGCGCAATCAGGGAAGAATACTCCTCCAGCTCGTGGAAGGCGGTGCCGGCGGTGATTTCGGAGGGGTCGGTGTCGTCAAACAGCTCGGCGAAGTGGGCAATGAACGTGTCGAGATTCATGGCGGTTCGTATTGGGGGGGTGAAAAATGCGCGGCAAAACTATCTTATTTTTTCGGTATTGTCAAGTTCTATGTGTTATTTTTTTTGTGTTGCCTCCCTCTGTCGGAGTCCGCAGCCGCGGGGCAGGCTCGACCGTTTGCGGCGGAAAGAGCTCAGAACTTCAGCCGGACAGCCGGGTTGCCGAACACATGGGTGTCATCCGGCACATGGCGGATGACGACGGAACCGCTGCCGACCTCGGCGCGCTGCCCGACGCGTTTGCAGCGGATGACGGTTGAGCGCACATGCAGAATGGAGTCATCCCCCACGGAGGAGCCGCCGCCGAGGAAGCAGTAGGCTTCGATGGTGCCATAATCCCCCACGCGGACATCGTGCCCCAGATTGCAGAATGGGTGGACGATGCAGTGTTTCCCGAGGGTGACATTGTCCGAGAGGATGCTCCAAGGGGCAACGAAACTGCCGGCGCCGATGGCTGCGGTCTCGTTAACAAGAGCGCCGGGGGCGATGATGGTGGCGAATTCCGCTCCCTTGGCCTCCAAGATCTCGGCGTAGTGCCGCCGCCACTGCGGGAAACCCTGCGCGATGAAAAAGATGTCGCCGGGGCAGATGGTGTACTCCTCCGGCGAGCCGAGGATGGGCGGGTAGGCACCTCGAATGTCATCAAGCGCATGGGGGCGGCTGTCCAAAAAGCCCTTGATATCCCATTCTCCTCTCACGCGGGCGTCACAGTAGAGCGCCGTTGCGTAAACCTCGCGACCCCAGCCGCCTGCGCCGACAATGATCAGGTGTTTCATGATTTCTGAGGAGGGTTGCTTCTCACCGGTTGCGTGGCTCAGGCTCCGCAAGCTGACGCAGAACAGGTGCGGGGCATTCTAACATGCGCAGCGTGTTATAGCAAGACCAAAATGCGCGTACCGCATGCAGGCAGGATTTGCGCTTGCCAAGGGGGCGGGGCGCGTGGCAGAATGACCTCATGATGCGATGCGGAATGTTCTCGGTACTCCTCGCCCCGGTGCTGCTGTGCTGGGGGCTCTGCGGCTGCCAGCAACAGGGCTATTCCTCGCGCCTGCGCACGCCGCCGCCCGTCCAGTTCAAAGCGGTGAGCCGCCCCATCGTCCCGCGCAGCGTCTCGCAGCTGGCGCGCGAGGTCAACATCAAGGTGCGCATCATGCCGCGCAACACCAAACCGCGCCAAGGCTCGCGCCGCCTGCGCCCCACCTTCATCACCATCCACAGCACCGCCAACCACAGCAGCTCGGCCACCGCCATGCAGCACAGCCGCGCGCTCTGCCGCGGCGCCTTCACCAACCGCAGCTGGCACTTCTCGGTCGACCAGTACATGGTCGTGCAAAACCTGCCGCTGAGCGAGACCGGCTGGCACGCCGGCAACGCCGCCGGCAACCACAACAGCATCGGCATTGAGATGTGCGAGAGCGAGAACCGCGGCCACAACCACTTCCGCACTTGGGACCGCACCGCCAAGCTCACCGCGCTGCTCATGAAGCGCTACGGCATCAGCCAGCGCCGCGTGGTGCCCCACTACCACTGGACCGGCAAAAACTGCCCCACCCCGCTGCTGACCGACGGCAAACCCGGGCCCAAGTGGGCGTGGTTCAACTCGCGCGTCGACTACTACTACCGCTGCATCAACGGCGGCCAATCCAACCGCTGAGAGCCGTGTCGCTGCTGCCCGAGACTGCGCTGAGCGAGCTGGCGTGGCTCGGACCGCGCGAGCAGAAGGCGCTCGCCGCCGCCGGGCTGCACCGGGTGGCCGATGTGCTGGCGCGCATCCCGCGCCGCTACGAAGATCGCCGCCGCTCGGGCGATGTCGCCGCCCTGGCCGACGGCGACACCGCCTGCCTGCAACTCCATGTCTACAGCGCCGGCTGGCGCTACGCCCGCCAGCGTTTTTTTGAAGTCTCCGCCGGCGCCCCGGGCGACCCCAACGCCCCGCGCCTGCTGCTGCGCTGGTTCCGCATGCCCTACGTCGCCAAGCTGCTCGCCGTCGGCATGAACATCTGCCTCTACGGCAAGGTGCACGCCTACGGCGGCAAACTCTCGATGGTGAACCCCGATTTCGAGGTCATGGAGGAAGAGGACGCCGGGCAGCGGCTCGTCATCCTCGCCATGGGCGGCGCCGCGCCCCCCTTGGCAGCGGCAGGGGGGGCGCAGGAGCTCATCCACACCGGGCGCCTCGTCCCCATCTACCGCAGCCTCGGCGGGCTGAGCGCGCGCAACTACCGCGCCCTGGTGCACCGCCTGCTGCGCGAACTGCCCGCCGAGCTGCCGCCGCCGCTCTGCGACATCGCCCCCGCCTACCCCTGGCGGCAGGCGCTGGAGGACATCCACTTCCCCGCCGAGGAAGCCGCCGCGCAAAAAGCGCGCCTGCGGCTGGCGCTCGGTGAGTGCTTCGCCCGCCAATTCTGCGTCGCGTGGCGCCGCCGCCGCGCGCAAAGCCGCCCGGGGCAGGTGACCGCCGTCTGCGATGCCTATGTGCAGGAGCTGCTGGAGCATCTGCCCTACCGCCTGACCGGGGCGCAGCAGCGCTGCCTGCGCGAAATCCGCGCCGACATGGCCGCCCCGCGGCAAATGAACCGCCTGTTGCAGGGCGATGTCGGCAGCGGCAAAACCCTCGTAGCGCTCTGCGCCATGCTGCTGGCGCTGGGCAGCGGCAAAAGCGCCGCCCTGCTGGCGCCCACCCAAATCCTCGCCGAGCAGCACTACCGCAACTTCTGCCGCCTGCTGGCGCACACGGATGTACCCCTCTCCCTGCGCACGGGCGACCGCGCCGACGACACCGGGCTCGTGCTCGAAGGGGGCGAGCGCGACAGCGCCCCGCGCCTCATCGTCGGCACACACGCGCTGCTCTACAACAAGCACCGCCCCAAAGGGCTCGGCCTCGCCGTCATCGACGAGCAGCACAAATTCGGCGTCGACCAGCGCGAGCAGTTCATCCGCTCCGGCGAGAGCCCCGACGTGCTCGTCATGACCGCCACCCCCATCCCCCGCACCCTGACCCTCACCCTCTACGGCGATCTGGATGTCTCCGTCATCGATGAACTGCCCGCCGGGCGCGGCAGCGTCACCACCGTCACTCGCCACCCCGAGCATCTCCGCCGCCTCGTGAGCTTCATGCAGCGCGAGCTCACCGCCGGGCGGCAGGCCTACATCGTCTCCCCCCTCGTGGAGGACAGCGAAAAACAGACGCGCGCCTCCGCCGTCAGCGAGCTGGAACGCTGGAGCGCCCTCTTCCCCGAGTACCGGCTCGGCCTGCTGCACGGGCGGCTCGCCGCCGAAGAGAAGGACAGCGTCATGCGCGCCTTCGCCGCGGGCGAAACGCAGCTGCTCGTCGCCACCACGGTGGTGGAGGTCGGCGTGGATGTCCCCAACGCCACCATCATGGTCATCAACGATGCCGACAGCTTCGGGCTCACCCAGCTGCACCAGCTGCGCGGGCGCATCGGGCGCGGCGGCCACAGCGGCTGGTGCATCCTGCTGAGCCGCTGCCGCCCCGGCGAAGCCGGGCGCGAGAAACTCGACATCCTCTGCCGCACGACCAACGGCTTTGAGATTGCGGAGGAGGATTTTCGCCTGCGCGGCCCCGGCGATGTGCTCGGCACGGCGCAGAGCGGGGCAGGGAGCCTGCAATTCCCCGAGGCCGTGGCGGATCTGCGCCTCATCCACCGCGCCGACCGCGAAGCTCGCGCCATCTTGGATGCCGACCCCGAGCTGCTCGCCCCGCAGCACGCCCGCCTGCGCGAGCTGGTGGCGGGCAGCGCCGAAACGCGCGTGACAAGTTGAGCC
>JBJEVL010000237.1:0-7651 GCA_051884335.1 Akkermansia sp.
CGCTCACACTCACCCTGCCCGACGGGACGGAGACGGCCACCCTCAGCGGCCAGGCCACGCCGCAGGGGCTGACGCTGACCGCCTGGGGCATGGATACGCGCAGTCTGCCCCGCATCAGCTCCCGCTATCAGCTGACCGAGGGGCTTCCCGTGCAGTTGGCTGCGGGCACCGAGACCACGCTGCTGCTCGCCCCCGGGATGCAGGGACAGCTGACGACCGATGCGGCGGGGGTGCTCTATCTGCAAATGAGCCGCGATGAGCAGGCGATTCTGGACTCGCTCTCGGCGCTCACTCTGCCCGCCATGTCGCAGTGGCGCGGAGTGGTGACCATGCAGCGCCTCCTGCGGCGACGGCTCGAGGACGCCTCGGACTGCGCGGGGGATCCCTGCACCGTGTGGCCGGGACCGGAGACGCGGCTTTGGATGCAGGCCGATGCGGCGGGGATACGCACGCATCAGGCGGGGCGCACCGGCTTGCGCGATGATGCGGTCGGCGGCTCGCTGGGGTTGGAGCGCGATCTCAGCCGCGCGTGGATGCTGGGGGTGGCCGGCTCGGCATGGGCGGGCAAGCTGCGGGCCGACGGCCCCACCGTGGCGCAGGGGCGCGATGACCGCTATGCCGCCCACCTCTACGCGCGCTGGGAGCGCTGCCCGCACACGCATCTCTTCCTGCTGACGGCGGTGCGCAACCGCATGGTTCTCAAGCGCTCGCTGGAGGATTACCGCGCGCGCAGCGCCCCGCGCGGCAGCAGTTTTTCCGCGCTCTATGAATACAGCTACCGCTGGGTACTCGACGAGGAGGGAGACCAAGAGCTGCGCCCCTATCTCGCGCTCTCGATCACGCGCGGTCACATCAGCGCCGCCGGGGAGAGCGGCGACATGCAGGATGAGCTGGCGCAGCTGCTCGCGCGCAATTACACCCGAGGCACCATCGAACCGGGGCTGCGCTACCGCGCAGTCATCGGTCGCCTGACGGACACGGATGAACCCGTGCATGCCGAGCTGCGCCTCGCGCCGGTGGCGGAGTTCGGCAGCGCGGTGCACCGCGCACGCGCCGTCACGGCAGGCGAGCCCACGCGCATCCGCACCCTGCGCGGAGCTGACCCGGGCAGCTTGGGCATCCTTCTCGGCGCCGGATTGCGGGTTCCCGTCGGCTACGATCTGACTCTGCATGCCGATGCCCACGCCGAATGGCAGCAGCACCACAGCACCGTGAGCGGCTCGCTGGGCTTTACCTACCGCTTCTGAAATCTCCGCACGGAAAAAACGCGATGCACAGGGAAATTTGTATTGACTCTCTCCCATGATTTTGCTTGAATAACCAACGAAAGCAGAACAACCATTCTCTTGCTATGAAATTCACCACTCTTCTCCTTTCCGTTGCCTGCGCGGTCGGCTTCAGCTCCTGCTGCTGCCAATCCCAGCCCATGCCCAAGCTCCGTCCCTTCCCGAAGGACTGCAAGGAGGTCATGACCCCCGCCGCTCAGGCTCCCGTCGCGCCCGAGGCTCCCGTCAAGGTCTTTGAGGGCAAGGGCAAGTAAGACACCCCTCTTCCTTTCTTCACCAGGCCGCTGCTCCCCCCGGGCAGCGGCTTTTTTTCGTCCGCCCCGAAGCGCGCATGCGCCCTGCCCCGGCACACGGGCAGCCCCCGCCCAACCGACGCGAAATCCCTAACATGGCCGTTTTACGGTTGACTTTCGCGCCATCGGGTATTAACTTGGGAGCAGACCCATCGCTGCATTCATCATGAAAGCAACCTTTCTCCTTCCCCTTGTCGGCGCGGCGGCTCTGCTGAGCTCCTGCGTGTACTACACGCCTTCGGTGGCCGACATGCCCTACCGGCCCACCACGGCAAACCGCAGCACCTACCCCGACACTTGGGTAACGCAGGCACCTGCGACGAATCCCCAACCGGCGCTGCCGCCCGGCACAGCCGTCGGCGCACCGGCGACCCGTGCTCTGCAACCGGCGCCGACCCCGACACCGTCCCCTGCCCTGCCCCCCGCGCCCATCGCGACCAAGGCGCCGAACACCCCCGCCGCAGCGACCAAGCCGCTGGATCTGACCAAGACCGCAACACCTGCGCCGACGCCCAAACCCGCGACGGCGGCACCCAAGCCGCCCACGCCTGCGGCAACGGCTCCCGTAGCAACGCCCAAGGCGCCTGTCAGCGCGGCTCCGGCGCCCGTCAGCGTCGCGCAGACACCGACCGCGCCTGCGCCCGCGCCGAGCACTCCGGCCCCCAAAGCAGCAAGCGCTCCGACGGCTCCCGCAGCGGCCTACGCCGCCGGAACCGACCTGAAGAGCATCACCAACCAGGGGCCCATCCCCGTGGCGACCCGCGTGGAGGGCGATCCCACCCGTGTGTACAACCCGCTTGACCCCAGCAAGACCATCCGCGTGACCGACAAGAACGGACAACCGTACCCCAGCGGCAAGGAGCTGAAGGTGCGCGGCACGAATTTCCACTTCCGAGTTCCCTGATACCCGTGAGCGAGCCTTCCTTTTCCTCGGTTGCCGTTTTCGGTCCCGGTCTGCTGGGCGGTTCGGTGGCGATGGCGGTGCACAAATACCTGCCGCAGGCGGAGCTACGCCTGTGGGCACGGCGCGAGCAGCCGCTGCAGTTCGCCCGCGAGCATGGTCTGACCGAGCAGCTCTTCACCGATCCCGTGGCCGCAGCGCGCGGAGCCGATCTCATCGTCCTCGCCACCCCCATCGGCGTATTCGAGGATCTCTGCCACCGCATGCTCCCCGGCATCGGCCGCCGCACCATTGTCACCGATGTCGGCTCCGTCAAGGCCTATGTGCACCGCACCACGGGTGCGTTCCTCACCGAGCGCCGGCGCTGCTTCATCGGATCACACCCGATGGCGGGGGCGGAGACCACCGGCATCGAAAATGCCGGCCCCGACCTGCTTCGCGGTGCCACCGTGGCGTTGACCAACGCCCACGCCGCGCCGAGCAGCAGCGTGGCACAGCTGGCTGCTTTTTGGCAGGCGCTGGGCTGCAGCACCTACGAGATGGAGCCCGTCAACCACGACCGCACCGTGGCGCGCATCTCGCACATGCCGCACATCATGGCGGCTCTCGCCGCCCGCAACGCGGCTCAGGGCGATGTACCCATCGGGGATTTGCAGCGGCTCGCCTCCGGCGGTTTCCGCGACACGACCCGAGTAGCCTCCGGGCCGGCTCCCATGTGGGCCGATATTCTTTGGGAAAACGATGTGGCCATCCGCGAGGTGCTGGGGCACTGTGTTTCCGATCTGCATGCGCTCATCGACCTGCTTGAGGAGCAGGATCGCGAGGGTGTGCGCCTCTGGCTGGAGGAGGGTCGCCGCTCCCGCGCCGCCATCCGACACTAACCGCACCGCAGAACCATGATTTCCGAGGAACTTTTTGCCCGCGCCTGCGCCGTCATTCCCGGCGGCGTCAACTCCCCCGTGCGCGCGTTCCGCCGCCTGGAGCGCGCGCCGTTCTTCGTCACCCGCGCCGAGGGCTGCCACCTGCACGATGAGGACGGGCGCGAGTACATCGACTATGTGGGCACCTGGGGTCCCGCCATTTTGGGGCACGCTCCCCGCTGCGTCATCGAGGCCGTGCAGGCTGCCGTTCCGCTGGGGCTGGGCTACGGCATCCCCACCCGCGTGGAGGTGGAGATGGCCGAGACGGTCTGCCGGCTCATCCCGAGCATCGACAAGGTGCGCATGACCAACAGCGGCACGGAGGCGACCATGAGCGCCGTGCGACTGGCGCGCGGCTACACAGGGCGTCCCTACATCATCAAGTTTACCGGCTGCTACCACGGGCATGCGGACAGCCTGCTCGTGGCGGCGGGCAGCGGCGCGCTCACCCACGGCGAGCCCGACAGCGCCGGGGTGCCGCGCGAGTTGGCTGCGCTGACCATTGCCCTGCCCTACAACGACCCGCAGGCGGTGCGCCGCGCCTTTGAGCAGCACCCGGGGCAAATCGCGGGCATCATTGTGGAGCCCTACCCCGGCAATGCGGGTTTCTACCTGCCCAAGCCGGGCTATTTGGAGTTCCTGCGCGACATCACCGCCGCCAACGGTGCACTGCTCATTTTTGACGAGGTGATGACGGGCTTCCGCATCTCCCCCGCCGGGGTGCAGGGCAAGCTGGGCATCACCCCCGATCTGACAACGCTGGGTAAAATCATCGGCGGCGGGCTGCCTGTGGGGGCGTTCGGCGGGCGGCGCGACATCATGGACTGCATTTCGCCGCTCGGCGCTGTCTACCAGGCCGGCACCCTCAGCGGCAACCCCATCGCCATGGCAGCGGGGCTGGCGCAGCTCCGCGCGCTGGCGGCGGAGGATTTTGCCGCCTATGCCCGGCTGGAGGCGCTGGGCGCGCGGCTCGAGGAGGGGGTGCGCCGACTGTTGCGCGAGGAGGAGCTGCCGCTTTGCTTCAAGCGCAGCGGTTCCATGTGGTGTCTCTTCTTCACGTCGGCGGATGTCTGCGACCTCGCCACCGCCACCACGGGCAACTTCGCCATGTTCCGCGCCTACTTCCTCAGCATGCTGGAACAGGGAGTTTATGTGGCGCCCTCGCCCTACGAGACGGGCTTCATCTCCACCGCGCACAGCGAGGCCGACATCGATGCCACGCTGGCGGCCATGCGTCGCGCGCTGCGCGCCGCCAAGGCTGTCTGAGCACGCTGCCGCCTTTGCGCTTGATTTCGCCCCCGCAGGCGGGTATCATAACGGGCATGAAGCATCTTCTCTGCGCTCTCCTGCTGCTGTCGGCTCTGCTGCCGACGGCGCGCGCCCAGAGTGCCGATCTGGCCGGCGATTCGAGCAACATGGTGCGCGTCATGCGCAACCCGGACGGCACGCGCTCCATCTACCAGCGCCAGGCGGGCTGGCGGGGCATGCGCTGCTCCACCTACACCGCGAGCGGCAAGCTGGCGGCCGTCAACGACTACACCGAGGGCAAGTACGGCCAGCTCGTTTCCTGCATCATTTACGACCACACCAAGAAAAACATCATCTACAAGGTCGCCTATGGCTATGACAGCCGCGCCCGCCTGGTGGAGGAGCGCATGTTCTCCCACCCCGAGGGCAAGCTCGTGCAGCGCGTCATCTACAAGTACGACAACAACGGCAACCGCAGCAAGCCCATCATTGTTTCGCTCAACACGGGCAAGGGGATGCCGAGCTCGGAGATTGCCCCCACCATGCAGGTGGATGTCAACAACATCAATGCCGAGATGAAGCGCAAGCGCGGTCGCTGATGGTTCTCTCTTTGCTCTGACGGATATGGAAGCATTTTCTTGGCAGGATCGCGATGCGGACGGCAACAAGGTGATTTACGAGGCGCGGTATTTCGGCGGCTGGTGGCAGCTGAGCGTCAGCCCCAAGCTCGGGCGCTCGCAGCGCGGGGAGGTCGAGCCCGAACCCGCCGAGTTCACCACCGAGATTTGGGAGGCGCTGCGCGACCATTTGTGGCGCAAGTACCAGCGCCGCCGCGTGTCGTGGGATCTCGTGCAGCACATCGATGATATTCTCGCCGGCAAGGCGGACAACGAACGCCGCGACAGGAGGGGCAGGTCATGCGGGAGCTGAGCGAGGACGAGATGCTGCACGCTCGCGAGCCGGAGCTGCAGATGGCGCGCGCCGCCGCACTTATGCGCCGTTTGCGGCAGCCCGACGGCTGCCCCTGGGATCGTGCGCAGACGCACGACTCCATCATCAGCAATTTGGTGGAGGAGTGCTACGAGACGATTGATGCCATCCGCAGCCGCGACTGGCTCCACCTGCGCGAGGAGCTGGGCGATGTGCTTTTGCAGGTGCTTTTCCACGCCCAAATGGCGGCTGAAACCCCCGAGGAGGGTTTTGACATTGACGATGTGGCGCGCGAGCTGGCCGACAAGCTGGTGCGCCGCCACCCGCACGTGTTCGGCGACGCCGCCGCAGGCAATGCGGCCGAGGTGCTCTCCGTCTGGGATGCGGTCAAGCGCCGCGAACACGCCATCGAGGACAAGCCCTACCTGCACGATGTGGGCAAGGGACTGCCCGCGCTGCTGCGCGCGTTCAAGCTGACGAAGAAGGTGGCCAAGGTGGGTTTCGACTGGCCCGACCACGCCGGCGTGCTCGACAAGATTCGCGAGGAGACGGGCGAGGTGGAGGAGACGCTGCCCCTGCCCGATGCGGATCCCCGGGTGGCTGAGGAGTTGGGTGACCTGCTTTTCACCGTGGTCAACCTCTGCCGTCGCCGCAGGGTTGACCCGGAGCTGGCGCTCGACGCCGCCAACCGCAAGTTTGAACGCCGATTCAATGCGTTGGAGCGCCTGCTGCAGAAGCAGGGCTGCCGCTTGGAGCAGGCGACTCCCGAGCAACTGGAGAGCGCATGGCAGAGCGTGAAAACCGCCGAACACCGCGCATGAGGCGCGCGACATGGGGCGCGGTGCTCGCGGCGCTGCTGTCTGCCGGCTGCTCGCAGACGGCGGCGCCCGCGCCTCCCAAGGAACGCCCGAACCCCATGGCGGCCATGAACATGGCCGGGGACAATACCATGGGTAACCCGCTGCTGCCCAACCAGACGGATCCCACGGCCACCAGTTACAATGTCAACACCAGCGAGGAGTTAGCCAAAATCGACAACGGTGCGGAGGGGGAGGTTTATTTCACCGATCCTGACAACCCCGACAAGGAAATTGAGGGCATCACCGCTGCCTTTGAAAGCACTCGCAGCGGCAATGCCTGGATGACGGACTACGGTCGCGCCCTGCGCTTTGCCCGCCGCGAGGGACGGCCGCTGCTCATCTGGTTCCACGACTCGGTGATCAGCCCCAAGAGCGGGATGCTGGGCGAGCACCTGCTGCATACGGCCAAGTTCAATGCCTGGTGCAAGGATCGCGTGGTGCGCGTCATGCTGGACACGGGGGCGGGTCTGGACGAGAGCAAGAACAGCACGGCCCGCTACAGCCGCGGGGCTATTAACGCCTTGGCGCTCAAGTACGGGCTCAAGCGCCGCCCTGCGCTCGCGATCGTCTCCCCCCGGGGCAAATTCATCATCGGCATGGACGGCTTCAGCGGTGCCCCGCAGGAAGCCGAGAGTATCATCCGCGAGGGGGTCAAACAGGCTGAGGCGGATATGCGTGCCTACCGCGCCAAGCTCGAACCCAAAGGTTACCGCACCTGGCACTCCGCAACCGGCAACATGAGCCTGTTTGCCAAGCTGCAACGCTTCGATGAAGAGCACCAGATGGTCTACCTCAAGGAGTACGGCGGGCGCATCAGCCGCACCAAGCTCAAACGCTTCTGCGATGCCGATGTCGATTTCATCCGCAAGCAACAGGAGAAGAAGCACGCCCGGCCATGACCAAATCCGACACCACCAAGGCACAGATTATGCGTGCCGCCGTGCAACAGTTCACGCGTCTGGGTTTCGAGGGCGCGGCGCTGCGCGACATTGCCCGCGCCGCCGGGGTCAATATCGGCCTCATCCGCTACCACTTCGGCAGCAAGGCCGATGTCTACCGCGACACGCTCGCCTACCTCGCTGAGCCCTACAATGCCGTCTGCTCTGCCGCCCTGCACCGCGCGCAGGCGACGGGGGATGCCGAGCAAATCCTCGCCTCCTGGCTCTTGGCGCCCATCATCAGCTGGGAGGACAACACCGTGGCCGATGGGGTG
>JBJEVL010000238.1:0-7640 GCA_051884335.1 Akkermansia sp.
GGTGCATGCCTTTTACACCGCGCTCAAGGCCGAGGACTGCGAGCTGCCCGATCGCGAGCATGAGGATGACCTGTATGGGGGTAATTTCCCCATGCGGCGCTTGGATTTGGCGCGCTTCCTGTTTTCGCTTCAACATCACGGGCGCGCGTACCGCCTGAGCTTGGTGCAGTCGCTGTGGGGGCGCAGCGGCTCGGCGCTGTACATGGCCGACGGGCAGACGCCGCCGGAGTTCATCCGCCGCGAGAGTGCGGATGCGGCTTCGACGCTGCCGCCCTTTATCTGCGCCGAGGGGGAGCCGGTGGTGCTCAGCGAGCCCATGGCGGATGGTGCCGGGCATTGGGTCATGGTGAGCAAGCCCAAGGGTGTTTGTGTTTTTGTGTGGATGGGGGTCGATGACAGCGCCGCCGCCGCGCCGGAGCTGCGTCCCCTGTTGGCGCGCGCGTCGCTGCTGCTGGCGCGCGAGGTGTTCAACAACACGCGTGCGCTGTTGCGCGCGCAGCAGGAGCCCGCCAAGGAGGAGACCCCCAAGGCATCATGAACGCATACGAATCCTACCTGAAGCTGGCAGAGACGGCGGCGCGCGAGGCGGGTGCTTTTCTGCGGGAGCAGCTGCACCACCCGCCGGTGGTGGACGAGAGCTTGGCGCACGACATCAAGCTGCGCGTGGACAAGGACACCCAAGCGCTGATTGCGGCGCGTCTGCTGGGTGAGGCGCCGGAGACGTCGCTGCTGGGGGAGGAGGGTTGCTGCGGTGCTTCTGCCGAGCTGCAGTGGGTGGTCGACCCCTTGGACGGCACGGTGAATTATTACTACGGCATCCCCATTTTCTGCACGAGTATCGCGCTGCATGCCGGCGGCGTCCCCGTGTTGGGCTGTGTGTACGACCCGATGCAGGATGAGTGCTACACGGCGCTGCGCGGAGGGCAGGCCTGCTGCAACGAGCGGCGCATCGGCGTGTCGTCGCGCGCGCGCATGTCCGAGGCGGTGGTGTTTGTCGGCCACGGCAGCCACGACGGCTCGGGCGAGGCCGGGGTGCGCCGCTTTGCCGCTGTTTCGCAGCAGGTGCGCAAGATGCGTATTCTCGGTTCGGCCGCGCTCAGCCTCTGCTACATTGCGGCCGGACGCTTGGATGCCTATGTGGAATCGCGCATCTGTCTGTGGGATTTTGCCGCGGCGCGCGTCATCCTCGAGGCGGCGGGCGGGCGCCTGGAGTTTACCCCGAGTACGGCAGACGGCCTGCGCGGCGCCGTCTGTGCGTGGAATAACCACCTGCCGTTGCACGATGTTTTAGCCGGTCTATGAGAACCTCATCGCCATCTCCGGGGGCGCGGCTTTTGGCCTGGCAGGCTCTGCAACGCTGGGGGCGGGGCGGCGTTTTTGCCGAGACGCTCGTGGCGAGTGCAGCGGCGGAGCACCACTTGTCTCACGCAGACCGCGCCCTGCTGCAGGCGCTGGTGTACGGGACGCTGCGCCGCATGGCGTGGTTGGACTGGATGCGCCGTCAGCTGCGTCGCGAGCCGCTGGAGGACAGCGTGCGCTGGCTCGTGCTGCTGGGGCTTTGCCAGCTCTTCGTCATGGGGCAGGCGGAGTATGCCGCCGTGTCGGAGACCGTGGGGCTGGCACCCCCGCGCGTGCGCGGGCTCGTCAATGCTATGCTGCGCAACGCCTTGCGCCGACGCGGGGAGTTTGCCGCGGCCGAGACCGAGCTGCCCCTCGCCCAGCGTTTTTCCACGCCGCGCTGGCTGGTGGAGCGCTGGCTGAGTGACTTCGGCGAGGAGGACACGCTCGGCATGCTGGCGTGGAACCAACAGACGCCTCCCATCTATCTGCGCCTCAATCCTCTGGATCCGCCCACCGCGATACCGGAGGACTGGGAGCCGCTGGCTGAGCTGCCCGGCTGGTATCGCCTGCATGGTGCGCTGCCGCAGGAGGAGCTGCGCGCGGGGCGCGTCTACATCACCGACCCGTCCACCCGCTACAGCGTGGAGTTGCTGGCGCCGCGCGCCGGCGAGCGCATTTTGGATGCCTGTGCCGCTCCCGGCGGCAAATCGGCGGCCATCCTGTCCGCAACCGGTGGGCAGATTGAGCTGCTGGCGACGGATGCCGAGCCGCACCGACTCCCTGCGCTGCGTGATAACCTGAGCCGTGTTGCCGGCGAAGCGAAGCTGCGCGTGGAGCAGCACGATTGGAGCCGCCCCTGTCCGCCGGAGTGGCAGGGCGCCTTCGATGCCGTGCTGCTCGATGTCCCTTGCAGCAATTCGGGGGTCTTGCAGCGGCGGGTCGATGTCCGTTGGCGTTTGACGCCAGCCGAGTTTGACCGTTTGGCGGCCCTGCAGGCGAGCCTTTTGGAGCAGGGCGCTCGGGCGGTGCGCCCGGGCGGCCGCTTGGTGTACTCTACCTGCTCGATTGATCGCCAGGAGGATGCCGACTGCGTGAGCGCCTTCCTGAGCACGCATCCCGAGTTTACCCTGCGGCGCGAGATTCTGGCGCTGCCGCACCGCGTGCAGGCCGATGGTGCCTACGCCGCCCTGTTGGAACGCCGCGCGGACGGAGTTTAGCCTTGCATCGCGGTGGGAGTTTGAGATAATGGCGCACACGCAGCTATGTTGAACGAGGAAGTGATTACGAAGGCAGAGACGGCTGCCATCCAGATTCCCGCCGGCAATGCGCTGATTTTGCCGGAGGGCTCGCGCATTTACATCACGCAGATGCTGGGCAATTCGATTACGGCGGCTACGGACATGGGGCTGGTGCGCATTGCGCGCGAGGAGGCCGCCCGCGCCGGAATCATCCCGGAGTCGGAGATGGTGCAGGAGTCGGATGAGAATCTGACGCTGGAGGAACGGGTGTGGAAGGCGCTGGGGCAGATCTACGATCCCGAGATTCCCGTGGATATCGTGAACCTCGGCTTGGTCTACGGGGTGGAGGTGATTCCCCAGCAGGAGGGTGGTAGTCAGGTGAATGTGCAGATGACGCTGACGGCTCCCGGCTGCGGCATGGGGCCGCATCTGATGGCCGAAGCCGAGATGAATATCGCTGCTCTGGACGGGGTGAAGAATGTCGATGTGGAGTTTGTGTGGGATCCGCCGTGGAATCAGAACATGATGACGGAGGAGGCGCGCATGCAGCTGGGAATAGAGTGAGCTATGGGCAAGATTCAGATTGAGCTGGATGAGCGCGAGTTGCGCGCACTCAGCGAGCTGTGCGCCATGGGGCTCACGGTGTTGGGGCAGGCGATGCCGGATTCGCGGGATCCCCGGGTGGATGCGTGGCACAAGCTGATGGTGGAGCTTATTCGCTCGGGGCGCAGTGTGCCGGAACTGGCCAAGGATTTGGAATACAACCCGGACTGCGGCTACTGGTTCTTCAAGCGTCCCTATGTGGAGAGTGCCTTTTACTCCGATGTGCTGGATGAGTATCGCGATGCGGTGTTTTGGGAGGAGTTGGTGACTCGGGTGGCCGGACAGGTGCTGGCGGAGCAGTTGGGACCGGAGGAAGCCGAGGCTCTTTCTGCGGAGGAGCGCGGGCGCCGCACGGCCGCCTTGGAACGGGCGCTGTGGGATGAGGTGACGAATCACGGCATTGACCGGCTGATGTTTCTGCTGCCGGAGTCGGAGAGCTGAGCGCCATGCTGCACCGCTTGCCTTTGCGTCGTATGCGCTATGCCGCCCCGGGGGTAGCGCTGGGGGTGCTGTTGCTGCTCTCGGGAGGCTTGGGCGTCTTTTATCTGGTGTACGCGCCGAACTGGGATGTTCCGCTGCTCTATGCCGCAGTGTTCGGGGTGCTGTTGCTGCCGATGCTGCTGTGGGTGCGCTTCTTCTGGACACAGCGTGTGGTGCAGGTGGCGCATGAGGGCGTGGTGCTCAGTGAATATCTCTGGGGGCATCTCGTTGCGCGCCGGGCGTGGCCGTCGGATCGTGTGCGTGCGTTCGCTTGGGAGCGCGAGGCAGACGGCGCCCTCACGCTGCGACTGCTGCTCCTGCGTGCTGATGGACAAAAGACCGATTTTTTCACGCTTTGGACCATGGACAATCCCTATGCCTTTGCCGCCCTGTGGCGGGATTTCGAGCTGCATTATCCCGGCAGCGGGCTGCGTCCGTTGTGTTTCGGGGAGGAGCCCGCTGCCCCGGCACCCCGCGCCCGGCGTGGGTGGGCCGGGGCGCTGGTGGTGCTCTCGGTGTTGGGAGGCGTGGCGGTAGCGAATCCGATGCTGCACCCGCTCAGCACGGCTCTGAGGGGAACCACCGAGCCGGCGCGGATTTGTGCGCTCGACTGGGAGCCCGATGGCAGCCGCTATGTCCTGCTGATGCAGACGGAGCGCAGCGGACGGCGCCTGCGCAGCGCGAGCGCCTTTGCCGGGGCTGCGCCGCGCCCCGGCACTCGCCTGATGGTGCTGCACGATGGTGACGCGCGCGGCTACCTGACGAATGAGGTGTCGGCCTTTTTCCTGCCCCTGCTGCTGGGGGGTGCCTGTCTGCTGCCCCTGAGTTTGGCGCTCTTCAGCCTGCTTCGCCCAGCAGTTCCGCGACGCTGACGGCCGCGGTGCAGGGGGTGGACTGGTCACACTTCTGCCGATAGCAAGGGTGGCAGGGGGTGTGGTTGACGCAGGTGTGGTGTCCCTCGCCGAGCGGGGTATAGCGCGCAGCTTCCCGGCTGGCCATGATCACATGGCAGCAGCAACCGGCGGCAGCGGCCAGCTCGGGCAGCAGACCGTCAACGGCGTAGAGCCGACACCCGGCGCCCACATGCTGCGCCACCTCCTCGGGGCGGCTCAGCACCAGCTCGACATGCAGGCGTTGCGCCAGCGCGCGGGCGCGCTCCTCATCCTGCGGCAACGCCAGCAGGGTGGGGGGCTCCTCCAAGTGCTGCACCAGCTCAGCCCATCGCTCCTCCGGCCACGAATCCGCCTCGCCCAGCGTGGAGAAGGGGGCGATCCATGCGCCTCGGGCGGCTTCGTTCCCGTGTGTCTCACTCGGAATGTCGTCCGTGTTCAGGTTATGAACCCGGCTCAGCAGCTCCAGATAATCCTGAGCCACCGGGCGGGGGTGCCCGCAGTTGAGTCTCGACATGCGTGCGCGGAAATTGCGCTTGCCGCACAGCGGGTTCTCCTCGAAACCGCTGGTATAAATCGGCATGAGTTTCTTGAACTGGCGGAAGAGCTTTTTGTTCTCGCTGAACATGAACAGGTAGTCGAAGGGACCCTCCTTGTACAGCTCATCGGCCTGCAACTGCTCGATGGCGGAGCGTGCGGGATCATCCGTGCGCACCGTGTAGCAGACTTCCGGCTGCTGCTGCCAGTAGGCGATCTGCTCGCCGGGGCAGGCGATGGTGAGCTGCGCATCGAAGCGGGAGCGCTTCAGCACACGCAGCGCCGGGAGCAGGAAGAGGGCTTCCTCAAAGCTTTCGGGCATCGCGACGATGATGCGGAAGGGAAGTCGTGTCGCCGCGCGGGCTATCTGTTCGGTTTCCGCATCCTGCGGCGGGGCAAAGTACGCCGTGGATTTCCAGCGGTGGTGCATCCAAAAGCCGTCGAGGATATTTTCCGACTGACTCTTCTCCAGCGCCTTGTTGATTTCCAAGGTGATGGCGGGCAGGCTGTTGCATGCTTCGGGAAGCTCGATCTGACGCCCGAGGACGGCCGTCCAATGTCCCAGCCCGGTGTTGCGGGTAAAGACGGAGAAGAGGTGGCCCTTGCCCTTGCAGCGCTGGTAGAGCAGCGCGGGCAGGGGCGTCACGCCCGTCACCTTGCCGAAGTAGGGAACGTAGATGCCCTCATTGGTGAACTGGTCACTCAGCACGCCGAGCAGCCCGCCCGTGCGCGCGAGCCGCAGCACCGCGCGCAGACCGTCCTCCTTGCTGAACATCTCGCAACCGTAGCGCGTGCGGGACTTGTAGACCAAATCCTCCAGAACGGGGTTGCTCAGCCGGCGGTACATGCTGCCGAAGTGCTCCACGCGCGTGAAGTAGGGGCGGATACGCGCCAAGACCTCCCAGTTTCCGGCGTGGGGAATGCAGGAGATGACCGTGTGTCCGTTCATGCCGTGAGCCTCGAACACATCCGCTCCCTCCATGCGGATGGCACGCGCCGCCTCCTTCTCGGTCATCAGCCCCGTCTTGAGGGAACAGGCGAGATTCATCACCGTGCGTACAATGTTGCGGCGCACCATGGGACGCAGTTTGTCAGCACGCAACATCGGGTCGACGATGATGCGGAAATTGCGCGCGACAATGCGTCGCCGCGAGGGAATTGCCGCCCATACCAAATAGCCGACTGCGCGCCCCGCCACCGCTACGATGCGGATATCGATCATTCGCAGGAGGGCGCAGAATGCCTGATACCCCCATGCTCCGCAGCGCTGGGAAAAGCTGGCGTGTGGCGCGGCGCCTTCAGCAGTCTTGCTCATGGCTGTTGATTAGTTGAATGTGTAGAGCCGGGGAATGTAGAACGGCTTGCGAGTGTAGGGATCCCACACTTTCTCGCCCACCTGGCTGGCGGAGTAGTCCAACTGGTAGTGCGGAGCGTAGGGAGAAACAATGATGTCGGAAAATTCACAGGGTAAGCCGTAGGGCAGACCATCCGGCGCCGTGCGAATGGTTTTGGTGACGGCTCCGGCGGGAGGAAGGTCGGTTTCCTTGACCTGAATCCACGACTGGGAGGCCGGTTTTCCGTCGACATCGGCGATGACATGGGGCGGGCGGGTGCCGGGGTAGGTGTCACGGGTGAAATTGCCGGCAAGTTGTTGGACAATGCAGGAGGAGAGGCTGCCGCTCAAAGCTGCGAGCGCAAGGATGGTGCAATGGAATTTCATGGATGGGTGTAATTACTGTGGTGAAGAGGGTGTGTAGGGAATCAGCGTCACGCGCCGCTCGGCGCCGGCGCTGAAAACCGGGTAATAGTGGTGCTGCTCCGCGATGTCGAGAATATCGGCGTAACAGCTCAAAAGGGATTCCAAGGCCGGGCTGAGCATGCGCATGTGGCGCTGGGGAATCTCCGCCAGACCGATGCGTCCGCCCGTGGGCATTTTGCCCAAAATCGGGGAACCTCCCCGGAACTCGACCTTCAGCTTGGGTTGCCCCATTTCCATCGTGCGGACGAAGCTCAGGTTGACGGCCGTCGTTTGGTGGATATTGGCTCCGACGAGACGATCGAAGATGACTTCGGCGTAGCCGTCGTGGATGCGCACGGCCACACCGCGGCAATGCGTGATGATGGAGAAAATGCCCGTTTGGCGCATGCGGCAGGTGTTGCGCAGGTAGCGGTTGAGCTCAGCCTCGGTGAAGGAGACAGTGCCGCCGTTGGCGTTGCGCAGGACAACGGCCAAATCGCGCGGCGCGGCGTTGTCCTCGTAGCCGGCGATGTCGCTGAGATCCTGCGGCATCCACATGCGCAGGACGCAGAAATAGAGCATGCCGGTGAAGCTCAGAAAGAGCAGCGTGGCCAGCAGCGCCCAAAAATTGAATTTCCCCCACAAACGCACCCAAATGAAACGGGAGAACGGCGCGTCCGGCGCCTCGTCCTGCTCCTCGCCGTTGTCGTAGAACGCGCTGGTGAGGGTCTCGCGCGTTTTGTCTTGGGTGTGAAACAGGGAGCCCCACAACCCCTTGTCCGGGCTTGGTTGGCGATGCTTGCGCTTTCTGTT
>JBJEVL010000239.1:0-1860 GCA_051884335.1 Akkermansia sp.
TGCTGCCCTTGCCCAGCACGCGCAGGCAGCCGTCGCCGCTGCGCAGCGCATCCGCATCCAGCCCCACCAACTCGCTCAGGCGCATACCGCAGGCGTAAAACAGCTCCAAAATGGCGGCATCGCGGTAGGGCAGCCAGTCGGGGCTCTTCTTGTCGGGCGGCAGCTGCAGGGGCAGCGCCAGCAGCGCCTCCATCTGCCGCAGGCTCAGGTGCACGGGCAGGCTCTGCGCCGCCTTGGGCAGCCGCAGCCCCGCCAGCGGGTTGACGCTCAGCCCCTCGCGGCGCATGAGGTAGGTGTAGAACGAGCGCAGGGCGGCGAAGCGCAGGCGGATGGTGGCGGGCTTGAGCTGCTGCTCGGTCGACTCGCAGAGCCAGGCGCGAAAGTCCTCCGCGCGGCACTCGCTCCACGCGCGCTGCGCGGGTTGCAGCCAACGGCGGAACTGCGCCAACGAGCGCGCGTAGGCCTCCACCGTGCGCGGTGAGGCGCCGCGCTCGGTCTCCTGGTACTCCAAGAAGCGGAGCACCAACGCCGTCTCCGGGTCAACTTCGGGCACGGCGCCATCATAGCACGGCGGCGCGGCGAAAAAAAGGCTTTTCTCTGCTGTCAGACGGGTGTACAATGGGCGGCGTGAGGCGTTGTTCCCTGCTCCTGCTGCCTTTGGCGCTCTGCCTGCTTGCCGGATGCGGCAAGTCGGAGAAGGAGCGCGCCGCCCGCGCCGAGCAGTTCACCACCTCCACCAAACCCGCGCCCAACCCGCAGCGCGAGGAGCTCGAGACGCTGATCCGCCAGGACACGGCGGCTCCCACCACCCTCCACGGCGCGCCGAAGTTCGAGCTCTACAGCGAGTACAAGGGCGAGGACATCCGCCAAGTGACGGGGGTTTCCGGGCGCAGCTTGCTGCTGTGCTTCACGGCGCCGTGGTGCCCCCACTGCACGAAGATGCGCCGCTCGCTCAAGCGGCTGGCCGAGGCCGAGCAGAGCCGGGTGCAGGTGGTGGAGGTCAACGCCGATGACTACCCCGCCCTTGCCGAGCAGTTTGCCGTCACCAAGGTACCCACCACCATTTTCTACACCGAGGGGGTGCGGCTGCGCAGCATCGTGGGCTCCTACACCTCCGACAGCCTGCGCAAGTTTCTGCACAACCTGCTCTCGCGCGCCGAGGATCCTTCTTAAAAACATCCCGATACCACCATGCGATTTCTCACCGGACTTCAGCCGAGCGGCCAACTCCACATCGGCAACTATTTCGGAGCCATTCAGCCCGCCGTTCAGCTGCAGGAGCAGGGCGAGGGGTTTTACTTCATCGCCAACTACCACGCAATGACCACGATGGAGAGCGCCGCCAAGCTGCGCGAGAACACCCGCGGGCTGGCGGTGGATTTCCTCGCCTGCGGGCTCGATCCCGAGAAGTCGGTCTTTTTTGCGCAGAGCGCCGTGCCGGAGGTCAATGAGCTGGCGTGGATTCTCTCCACGGTCTGCCCCATGGGGCTGCTGGAGCGCTGCCACAGCTACAAGGAGAAGATGGCCAAGGGATTTGCCGCCTCGCACGCGCTCTTTGCCTACCCCGCGCTCATGGCGGCCGACATCCTGCTCTACAACAGCGATGCCGTGCCCGTGGGCAAGGATCAGAAGCAGCATCTGGAAGTCACGCGCGATTTGGCGGGCAAGCTGAACGAAACCTTCGGTGAACAGCTCTTCAAGCTGCCCGAGCCCATCATCAACGAGGTGACCGCCGTCGTTCCCGGGCTCGACGGACAGAAGATGAGCAAGAGCTACGGCAACACCCTGCCCATCTTCGGCGAGGAAAAGGCGCTGCGCAAGCTCATCAACAAGAAGGTGGTGACGGATGCCACCCCGCTG
>JBJEVL010000240.1:0-1844 GCA_051884335.1 Akkermansia sp.
AAGAAGTCCATCTTGAGCAGTCCGGCGTTGTAAATGGCGCCCATGTCGCACTGCGCCACCACCTCGCCTTGCGGGTTGGAGAGGTCATCGCGGGTGAGCGCCACATACTCGTCCAAGTCGCGGTCGCCGATGACGACGCCCGCCGCGTGCATGCCCACGTTGCGCACCGTGCCTTCGAGTTTGAGGCCGAAGTCCCAGATTTCCTGGTAGGTGGGGTCGCTCTGCACGAGATTGCGGAGATCCTCGCTGGCCTCCCAACTGCTCTTGAGGGTCACACCCGGGCCGCTCTCGATGAGCTTGGCCATTTTCTCGCTGTCGGAGAAGCTCAGATCCATGACGCGCGCCACATCCTTGATGACGGATTTGGCGCCCATGGTGCCGTAGGTGATGATGTGGGTCACGGCGCGCTCGCCGTACTTCTGCCGCACGTATTCGATGACTTCGGGGCGGCGGCTTTGGCAGAAGTCGATGTCGATATCGGGCGGGCTGACGCGCTCGGGGTTGAGGAAGCGCTCGAAGATGAGGCTGAACTTGAAGGGGTCGATGTTGGTGATTTTCATCACATAGGCCACGAGCGAGCCCGCCGCCGAGCCGCGCCCGGGGCCGACGGGAATGTCGTGATCCTTGGCCCAGTTGATGAAGTCGGCGGTGATGAGGAAGTAGCTCGGGAAGCGCAGCATGTTGATGATGCTCAGCTCGTAGTCGAGGCGCTGGCTGAGCTCCTCCCAGCGCTCGGGCGTGGCATCGGGGTAGCGTTCCTTGAGCCCCTTGAAACAGATGTTGCGCAGGTATTCCTCGCGCGGCGAGCCGTCGGGCGTGGCGAACTCGGGATAGCGCTCGGTGGAGGTGGAGTCCAGCTTGATGGAGGTGTTGCAGCGCTCGGCGATGCGGTTGGTGTTCTCGTAGGCGTCGGGGTACTCGGGGAAGAGCTGTCGCATCTCCTCCTCGCTCTTGAAGTAGACACTGCGCGGGTAGCGCATGCGCTTGCCGTCCATGCGCTTGTTGCCGGTGCCCACGCAGATGAGGATGTCGTGCGCGTCGTAGTCGTCGGCGTTGAGGAAGTGGGCATCGTTGGTGACCACCAGCGGTACATCGTGCTTACGCGCCAGCCGCACGAGCTCGGGGGTGCACTTGCGCTCCTCGGGCAACTCGTGATCTTGGAGCTCGACAAAAAGGTTGTCCCTGCCGAAGATGTCCTTGAGCTCCAGCAGGATTTCTTCTGCCTTTTCGGGCTCATCGCGGAGAATCCACTCCTGCATGGGGCCGGAGATGCAGCCGGTCAGGCAGATGAGCCCTTTGCTGAACTCGCGCAGGGTGTCATAGTCCACGCGCGGCTTGTAGTAAAAGCCGTCGAGGTGCCCGCGCGAGACGATGCGGATGAGGTTGGCCCAGCCGATGTTGTTCTCACAGAGCAGGACGAGGTGGCAGTATTTCTGCCGCCCGGGGATCTGCTTCTTGACGGAGAGTGGGGTGGGCGCCACATAGACCTCGCAGCCGAGGATGGGCTTGAACACGGGCTTGGGCTCATCGGGGTGCTCGGCGTTCCATGCCAGAATGCCCTTGTTGTGCTTCTTGACATTGACCATGAACTCAATGGCGGCGAAAACATTGCCGTGGTCGGTGATGGCGACGGAGTTCATGCCCAGCTCGGCACAGCGCTTGATGAGATCCTTGGTGTGGATCATACCATCGAGCAGCGAGTATTCCGTGTGAACGTGGAGATGGGTGAAAGCCATAGCGTGCCCGAACAGTATAGCATGCCCGGGGCGGCATTGTCAGCCGAAAAGCGGTTGCGGGCACAAAAAATGCAAGTTGCAAAATCAAATGCGACACCGAAAAGCCGC
>JBJEVL010000241.1:0-1828 GCA_051884335.1 Akkermansia sp.
CGCTCTACCAACTGAGCTAATGCCCCGTTTGTTGCCGTGCGGCAGCGCGGTGGATTATACATGAATGCAGGGGCTATGCAAGATTAATGTGCATGGCGCGCCGGATTTTTTTTGTCAGCGCCCTTGCGGTGCCTGCGGGGAGGGGGGGAGTGCGTCGTTGAGGGGGAAGCCGTAGGCGTAGCAGGTGCCCGTGGGGTAGAGGTAGTAGTGCCACCACTCGGCGGAGTAGTTGCGCATGCCGGCGGCTTCCATCGTGCGGCGCAGGAGCTGGCGGTTGGCGCGCTGCTGCGGGCTCAGGTGCGGGTAGTCGGTGGCGGAGGAGGGGTCGAGCAGGTCGTGGTGCCCGCCCATGTCGCATTCCTTGCCGTCGCGGCGGCGCGTCAGGGTGATGTCGACGGCGATGCCCCAGCTGTGCTCGCTGGTGGTGCCGATGTAGCGCCCTTCGTAGATGCCCCGCTTGGTGATGCGGGGGTAGAAGCGCGCTTTCATGCGCTCGTCGTCGGTCTTGCTCCAGCGGTAGAAGTCCTCCATGGCGCCGGCGGGGCGGTAGGCGTCGTAGATTTTGAGCCCGTAGCCCTGCGGCGCGAGGAGGGCATCGGCGCGCGCAAGGGCTTCGGCGGCATCGCGCCGCAGGATGGCGCGATGCCCGCTGTAGCCGGCGATGGGGCGCCCGACGAAGTTGTCGCAGCCCGCGTACTTGAGCTCGGTGCGGATGGCGGGCGCGACGCTGTCGACGTAGCAGAAGTCGGCGGGCAGGCACTGCGCAGGCGCTGCCGAGGGGCTCGCGGGGAGCTCCGCACACTGGGTCAGCAGCAGCGCGGCGCAGAGGAGCGCTCGCCGGGTTGGATTCGGGCGCTTCACAGCATGTCGGCCAGCATCTGCTCGAGCTTGCGGATGTCCGCGCTGAATTTGCGGATACCCTCGGCGGTTTTTTCGGTCGCCATGGCGTCCTCGTTCATGAGGAATCGGAAACTCTTTTCATCGGCGGCGATGCGGGCGATGTCCGACGCCTGCGCCGCTTCGGGGGTGAGCGCCGGGCGGATGGGGGCGTCGCAGGCGGCGAGCTGCCCGAGCAGGGCGGGGGAGATGGTGAGCAGGTCGCAGCCGGCCAGGGCGATGATCTCACCCGTGTTGCGGAAGCTGGCGCCCATGATGCGGACGGGGTAGCCGAATTTCTTGTAGTAGTTGTAGATGCTGCGCACGGAGAGCACGCCGGGGTCGTCCTCGGCGCTGTAGCTCTGCCCGGTGTGGGCGCTGTACCAGTCCAGAATACGCCCGACGAAGGGGGAGATGAGGAACACCCCGGCTTCGGCGCAGGCGACGGCTTGCACCAGGCTGAAGAGCAGGGTGAGGTTGCAGTGGATGCCCTCTTTTTCCAGCTGCTCGGCGGCTTTGATGCCCTCCCAAGTGGAGGCGATTTTGATAAGCACGCGCTCGCGGGGAATGCCGGCGGCTTCGTACAGGGACATGAGGCGGCGCGCCTTGGCGACGGTGGCTTCGGTGTCGAAGGAGAGCCGGGCGTCGACTTCGCTGGAGACGCGGCCGGGGATGCGCTGGAGGATTTCGAGCCCGAAGGCGACGATGAGGCGGTCGATGAGCTCGCCGAGCTGCTGCTCGGGCACCGCGTGGCTGCTCTTGAACGCGGCGACGGTGCGCTCGACGATGGAGCGGTACTCGGGCTTGGCGGCGGCGGCCAGGATGAGTGAGGGGTTGGTGGTGGCGTCCTGCGGGGCAAAGGCTGCCATTTGGTTGAAATCGCCGGTGTCGGCGACGACGGTGGTGTACTGCTTGAGTTGATCGAGTTGGCTGGCCATGGGATCGGGGGGAG
>JBJEVL010000242.1:0-1814 GCA_051884335.1 Akkermansia sp.
TGGGCGTGCCTTCTCGTATGAACGTGGGCCAGGTGTTGGAGGCCCACTTGGGTGTGGCTGCCAAGGCTCTTGGCTTTAAGGTCGCTACCCCGGTGTTCGATGGTATCGATGAATCCCGCATCTGGGACTTCATGAGCAAGGCTAAGCAAGTACCCGGCTTCTCCTGGGTGGGCGATGGCAAGGACGGCACCGTGGCCGGTAAGAGCCGCCTGATCGACGGTCTGACCGGCGAGTACTTCCACTACCCCGTGGTGGTCGGCTACACCTACATGCTCAAGCTCAACCACTTGGTCGCCGACAAGGTGCATGCCCGCGCCGTGGGCACCTACTCGCTCGTTACCCAGCAGCCGCTGGGCGGCAAGGCGCAGCACGGCGGCCAGCGCTTCGGCGAAATGGAGGTGTGGGCCATGGAAGCCTACGGCGCCGCCTACACCCTGCAGGAGCTCCTCACCGTCAAATCCGACGATGTGCAGGGTCGCACCCGAATCTACGAGAACATCGTCAAGGGCGACAACTCGCTGGAGGCCGGAACCCCCGAATCCTTCAACGTGCTCATCAAGGAAATGCAGGCTCTCTGCCTCAACGTCCGACCCTCCGAGAAGAAGGATCGCGAGAATGCTCCGCAGAGCACCGACGATCTCTTCGCCCTCTTGGCCGGCGACGGGTTGGAGGAAGATGAGCTCGATGACAAGGATGATGATTTCGATGACTTCTCGGACGATGACGCCGGCGACGAGGACTTCTCCGATGGCGAGGAGGACGCTGACGACGAGATGTAACCAGTTCACCGCGCTGCCCGGTTCAGCCCCGGGCAGCCACCAACCTCTTACCACCATACACCTTTATGTCTTTCATCGACCTTAACAACGAGAAGCCCAAGAACTTTGATCAGGTTTGCATCACCGTGGCGAGCCCCGATGACATCCTGAGCTGGTCCAGCGGCGAAGTTAAGAATCCCGAGACCATCAACTACCGCACCTTCAAACCCGAGAAGGGCGGTCTGTTCTGCGAGCGCATTTTCGGGCCCACCCGCGACATGGAGTGCTCCTGCGGCCGCTACAAGCGCGCCAAGAACAAGGGCATGATCTGCGACCGCTGCGGCGTGGAGGTCACCTCCTCCCGCGTGCGCCGCGAGCGCATGGGGCACATCAATCTGGCCGTGCCCGTCACGCACATTTGGTTCTACAAGTGCATGCCCAGCCGCATCGGCCTCATGCTCGACCTCACCGCCCGCGACCTCGAGCGCATCATCTACTACGAGGACTACATCGTCATTGACCCCAAGGAGGTCAACGGCATCGAGCGCGGCATGATTCTCACCGAGGAGGCCTACGACGAGCTTCAGGAGGACTACGGCGATGACGCCCCCGAGGCCGGCATGGGCGCCGCCGCCATCAAGCGCCTGCTGGAGACCATCGATCTGGACGCCCTCATCGACCAGCTGCGCCAGGAAATGGAGAAAACCAACTCCAAGCAGAACAAGCGCAAGATCGCCAAGCGCCTGCAACTGGCTCAGGGCTTCAAGGGCAGCGGCTGCCATCCCGAGTGGATGGTGCTCACCGTGCTGCCCGTCATTCCGCCCGACCTGCGCCCCCTCGTGCCGCTGCCCGGCGGTCGTTTCGCCACCAGCGACCTCAACGACCTCTACCGCCGCGTCATCAACCGCAACAACCGTCTGCGCGAGCTCTCTGCGTTGCAGACCCCGGAAGTCATCAAACGCAACGAGATGCGCATGCTGCAGGAGGCTGTGGACGCCCTCTTCGCCAACGGCCGCCACGGACGCCATGTCACCGGCGCGAGCAATCGCCCCCTCA
>JBJEVL010000243.1:0-1809 GCA_051884335.1 Akkermansia sp.
CGGCTTCGTTGCAGCACCCCATCCCCCTTACCCCCTTCCCCGGGGAAGGGGGACATGATGTTGAAGGTGCGGCGCACCTTCGGAGCACGGATAAAAAAGATACCGTTGTTTTATGCTTCGGGACGTCCGGAGGCCGTCCGTCCCCTACACCCGTGCTCTTGGTGGTTTGCTTTTGTAGGGGGCGGTGTCCCCGACGCCCCGCTTTATACAAACGGCATTTTCTTTTATGCTGCGGGACGTCCGGAGGCCGTCCCCTACATTTCCCCACGCAAAAAGGGGAGAACACCGTTCTCCCCTGAAATGCTGATTGATGCGGTTGTCATTCCCTGAACTGGTACTGGTACAGCTGCGCGTACATGCCGCCCGCGGCGATGAGCTCCTCATGCGTGCCGCGCTCGGTGATGCCATCCTTCGTGAGGACGATGATCTCGTCCGCATTTTTGATGGTGGAGAGCCTGTGCGCCACAACGATGCAGGTGCGCCCGTGGGAAAGGTCATTGAGCGCCTGCTGGATGAGCATTTCCGTGGCGTTGTCGAGCGCGCTCGTAGCCTCATCCAGAATCAGGATGGAGGGGTTCTTCAGGAACACGCGCGCAATGGAGATGCGCTGCTTCTGCCCGCCGGAGAGCTTTATGCCGCGCTCGCCCACGCCGGTGTCGTAGCCGTGCTCAAGCGTCATGATGTAGTCGTGGATATGTGCCTTTTTCGCCGCTTCGACGATCTCCTCATCCGTCGCATCCAGGTTGCCGTAGGCGATGTTCTCGCGGATGCTGCCGTTGAAGAGAAACACATCCTGCGCCACGATGCCGATGTTCCGGCGGAGCGATTCGCGGGTCAGGTCCCGGATGTCGATGCCGTCGATGGAGATCGTGCCTTCATTCGCTTCATAAAACCGCGGGATAAGGTTGCAGATGGTGGTTTTGCCGCCGCCCGAGGGGCCCACGAGCGCAACCGTCCTGCCCGGCTCGATGGAAAGGGAAAGATCCTCGATGACTTTGCTGTCCGCATCCGCCGCGTCGCTGTTTTCATAACGGAAGCTCACATGGTCGAACACGATCTTCCCCGCAAGCGAATCCGCCTCGATGGTGCCGGTGTCCGTTTCGTCTTTCTGATCCATGATCTCCGCAAAGCGCTGGAAGCCCGTCATGCCGTTCTGCAGCTGCTCGAAGATGTTAACAAGCCGGTTGATGGGCTTTAAGAACATGGTGATATAAAGCACATAGGCGGCAAAATCGCCGGTGTCGATCCGCCCGTAATAGAAGAACAGGCCGCCCGCCACAAGCACGATGAGGTAGAGCAGGTCGTTAAAGAGCGTCATGCTGGAGTGGAACTTGCCCATCTCCCGGTACGCGCGGGCGCGCGCCGCCTTAAAGCGCTCGTTTGCGGAATCGAACTTCCTGTTTTCGTGGGAAGCGGCAGTGTAAGAGCGGGAAACGCGCATACCCGCGATGGCCGTCTCCACGTTGGCGTTCACCTCGCCCACCTCCACGCGCGTGGCGCGGAAAGCCTCCTGCATGCCCTGCCTGAGCTTTGCCGCAACGAGCACCATCACCGGCAGGAACGCGAAGATGATGAGCGTCAGCCAGATGTCGATGTTGGCAAGCATGATGAACGAACCGATGAGCATGATGAGCGAAAGGAACAGATCCTCCGGCCCGTGGTGCGCAAGCTCCGAAACATCCTGCAGATCGTTCACCATGCGGGAAAGGAGCGTGCCCGTCTTGTTTTCATCGAAGAAGGCGAAAGGCAGCTTCTGCATGTGGCGGAACATGTCCCGCCGCATATCGCCCTGGATGCGCACGCCGACCA
>JBJEVL010000244.1:0-1805 GCA_051884335.1 Akkermansia sp.
GCATGAGTCCCTGCAAAATCGCAAAGGAATTCTTTTTGACCGATTCGTCGGAATCGACCCCGAGCAGAGCCTTTTGGATGCGGCGCAGCTCAGCCTTGTAGAGCTGGTGCTGGATGCCCTCCATCTTGGCATACACCTCTTCCTCGGTGCGCGGCGGCAGGTCTTTGGCCACCTGTGCCTTGGTGCGGCGCAGCAGGAAGGGCTTGAGGCGCGCGGCCAAACGGTTCTGACTTTGGGAGTCCTTGCGCTTGTCGAAGCGCTTCTTGAAGTAGGCGCGGCTGCCCAAAACGCCGGGCATGGCGAAGGCCATGAGCGACCACATGTCCAGCAGGCGGTTCTCGATGGGGGTGCCGGAGAGGACAAGCCGATTGTACGCGGAGATTTCACGCGCGGCTTTGGCGGCTTTGGAATCCGGGTTCTTGATCTGCTGCCCCTCATCAAGAATGACGGTGAGCCATTTGATGGCGTTGATCTGCTCGCCGCAGACGCGCAGCTGGGCGTAGTTGATGACCACCATGTCGTAGTCGGCCAGGATGTCGTCGACCACGGCCTGTTCCTTGTTGCGGATGACGAGGACGCGCACGCCGGGGGCGAATTTCTCCGTTTCGCCGGCCCAAACATCCAAGACGGACTTGGGGCAGACGATGAGGACGGGCGGGACGACGACCTTTTTGCGCCCTTTCTTGTTGTTGCGCAGGTATTCCTCGCGCAGCCACAGCACATAGGTGATGGACTGGATGGTCTTGCCCAAGCCCATGTCGTCTGCCAGAATTCCGCCGAAGCCGTTGACGGCCAAATAGGCGAGGAAGTGGAAGCCCTCCACCTGATAGGGGCGTAGCGTGGCCTGCAGCTGCGCGGGCACATCGGGCTTGACATCGATGCGGATTTCGGCGGTGCGCTCTTTGATGCGCTGCCATGCCTTGGGGTCGAAGACCTCGGCGGCGCGCGGGTCGGCCAGTTGCAGGGCGTGCATGCGGTGCGTTTCGCCCGAGAGGTCGAAGGGGTCGAGCCCCAGCTTGGTCACCGCATCGCGCTGCGCATCGTCGAGCTTGATTTCGAGGCGCATCCAGCGGCCGTCGTCCATGCGCACATAGCCGCCGCGCGCCGAGACCAGCGAGCGGATTTGCTCCTTGGTCAGGGTGACGCCCTCCACATCGATGACAACGCGCAGGTCGAACCAGTCGATTTCCTGGTTGACGACCTCGAAGCGGATGGCCGCCGCCACCGGGTCGGCCAGCAGGGATTTGAGCCCCTCGTCCATCTCGACGCTGATGCTGTCCGGGATGGCCTTGGCCCACTCGGCAAATTTTTCGGGGAATTGTTTGGTGATGCGGCTCTTGAAGGCGCCCTGCTGGGTGTCGTAGGTGAAATTCATCTCCTCCAGCAGACCGGGAATGGGGTAGAGGTGGTCGCGGATGAAGCGCAGCAGGGTGTTGTCCTTGACGGGTTGCTGGCTGACGAGCTCCCAGTCGTCCTTGCCCAGGCGCTCGTGGCGGCGACCGGGGGGATCCTGCGCGGTGACTTCGAGCAGCACATGTTCGGTGTCGGCGCTGGTGAGCCCGCGCACAATCCTCATGCTGAAGGTGGGACGCAGCTCGATGTCGATGACGCGCTCCTCCATGCTCGGGGGCAGGGTGGCGCCGATCTTGCGCAGGAACTCCACGCCGTCCAGGCTGTCGATGACGGTTTTCGGGATGGAGTAGCGCGGTTCCACCTCCGTGCTTTCGAGCCAGCGGGGCGGTCCGGGGAAGACGGTTTCATCGGATTGGTAGAGCTCAACCTGTCCCGGCAACTGGCGCACCGAG
>JBJEVL010000245.1:0-1801 GCA_051884335.1 Akkermansia sp.
GGCGCTCGCGCCACTGTCTGCGGATGTACACGGCTTTGGTGGCAAAGCTCAGACCCCGCGTGCAGGCTTCGGGGGCAGTGCTCCCTCGTGCCGCAACAGCAGCTCTTTGATGTCCTGCCCCGCCGCGTAGCCGCCCAGAGTCCCATTGCTGCAAATGAGCCGGTGACAGGGGATAAGCAGGAGAATGGGGTTGCGCGCCACCGCCGCTCCCACCGCTCGGGGAGAGCTGCCCACGCGCGCGGCGAGCTGCCCGTAGCTCAGCGTGCTGCCGTAGGGCAGCTGCTGCAGCGCGCGCCACACGCGGCAGCAGAAGGGCGATCCAACGGGGCGCAGCGGGAGCTCCGCCGCGGAGGGACGACTGCCGCGGCTGTAGCGCTGCAACCAATGCAGCACCTCGGCGGCTAACCCTTCGGGGCGGGAGGCGGGCGCAGGCAGTTGACCGTAGGGGCGGCCAAAGAAGCGCTGTCCCTCAAACCACAGCCCGAGAATGGACGTGGCATCCGTCAGCAGCCACAGGCGCCGGCGCGCAAAAGTCAGGCAATCAGTCCGCAACATGGGGACATGATACGCAGAGCGCAGCGCCCGGGCAAGCCTTTTTGACAGCGAGCAGCCCCGCCGACCACTCCGATCGGCGGGGCTGCGGCAAAAGGTCGGGCGGATGTGCTTACTTCGCCAGCAGCTTCTCGAGCAGCTTTTGGCTGTTCTCGGCCAGGTCGGCGGGATTGTCAAGCAGCCCCGCGCGCAGCAGCGCCGTGTCAATCAGCTGGGTCGCCAGCAGCTGCGCCGTCTCGGCATCGCTCTGCTGCAACTCGGAGAGCTTGAGCACGATGGGGTGGCGCGGGTTGAAGGCAATCTCGGGATGCGTCTCGGGCACCTCCTGCCCCATCGCACGCAGGTAGGCCTTCACCTCGGGCGAGAAGTCATGCTCCCCTTGCAGGGCAATCGCCGGAGCAGAGGTCACGCGATCGCTGATACTCACCTTGCTGAAGCGCTCCTTGAACAGGCCGCCCACCCAATCCGTCAGGGACTTGGCGGCAGATTCCTCCAAACTCGGTGTGTCCGGGGCAGCATCGTCCAGCGGCGGCAGGTCGAGATTCGCGCGGTCGATGGACTTGATGGCCTTCTCGCCGAACTTCATCAGGCTGTCGACCACGAAGGGATCGCCGCCCTCCGTGAAGAAGCACACCTCGAAGCCGCGCGCCTTGAGCGCATCGAGGTAGGGGCTGTCCTCCAGCTGGGCACGCGATGCGCCGTAGAGCACATAAATGTCCTTCTGATTCTCCTTCATGCGGCCCACATAGTCCTCGAAGCTCGTCAGCTTGCCCGCCTCGGTAAAGGTCGACTCAAAGCGCAGCAGCTTGCCCAGCGCCTCCTTGTGCTCCCAGCTCGTCACCACACCCTCCTTGACAAAGCGGCCGAACTGGCGCCAGAATTTCTCGTAGGTGTCGGCATCGCTCTTGGCGAGGTCGGTCAGGTGTTTCAGGAAGCGCTTGGTGATGATGCCCGAAATCTTATGCAGCAGCGAATGATCCTGGAGCATCTCGCGGCTGATGTTCAGCGGCAAATCCTCGCTGTCCACCACGCCCGACAGGAAGCGCAGCCACTCGGGCAGCAGTTTCTCCGGCTTGCTGTCAATCAGCACCTTGTGGCAGTACAGCGACACCTCGGGCTCCGTGCGGCCGAAGCCCATCATCTCGGGGTTCTGCTCCGGCACAAAGAGCACGGAATTGAGCACGATGGGCGCCTCGGCGCTGAAGTGCATGTGCGTCAGCGGCTTGCCGTCCGTGTGCGCGATGAACTG
>JBJEVL010000246.1:0-7279 GCA_051884335.1 Akkermansia sp.
TCGCCCTTGCCGTCGGCCAGGTAATCCGTGCCCGGGAGCTCGGCGTAGACATTACCCTGCGCATCAATCAGCGCAACCGTGGGGCAGACCCCGAAGCTCGGCCCCTTGTAGGCACCCTTGATGCTCTTGGCCTTGTCGGTGGGATCCTCGCCTTGGTAGAAGGGGATGGCAACGAGCTTAGCATCCCCGGCAGCGGCTTCGAGCTCGGGGCTCTTCCAGAAACTGTCGAGCATGCGCACGCTGCGCTTGTTCCAGTCGGGGCCGTAGCAGTAGACAATCACCCCGTCATCGCCCGCCTGGCTGAGGGCTTCGTCGTAGCTGTCCACCCGCTGAGCCGCCCCGGCGGCGCTGCCGACGGCGAGGGCGAGCAGGGCGGCGAGGCTGAGCTTACTTCTTGTTGTCATAGACCAAAAGTGCGTTGAATTTGATGCCGAGGGTTTGCTCTTCGCCCGAGTCGATGCGGATGGCTTTGGCCTTGGGCGGGGCTTTGTCGAAGTTGATGGTGAAGTGATCGACCTGCTGGCTGTCGGGCAGCGACATGTAGACCTTCCACTCCTTGCCGTCAAAAATTTCCAGCTGCCAGTTGCGCAGCCCGCCCGCTCCGCCGGCGGGCACGATGACGATGGTGCCCAGCGTGGTGGGACGCTCAAACTCCATGGTGATGGTCTTGTGCTTGGCGGTGATGGAGGCGATGTAGCCGCCCTTCTCCGTGGTGGCGCTGTGGTGGCTCAGCATGGTGGCCATCTCGCGCGGGTAGTCATCGAGCTTGATGGTCGCCTTGTCGGAGATGAGGTTGCCCGTGGGCTTGCCGAAGTCCGGCAGCTTGACGGGTTTGGACTCGTAGACCCCCAGATACTTGAAGTAGATGTCGCGGTTGCTGAGGATCTCACCCGCGCGGATGACGGCCGCAGCGACCAGCTCCGGCTGGGGCGAGTTCTTCTCGGCCTCCTCCACCATGCTCATGACCTTCTTGGCGACAATCTTGCCGTCCTCCTGACATTTGCAGATGGCCCAGGTAATCATGCAGGCGAAGTCGGTGTGCGCGGCACCGGCATCGATGAGCATTTTGTAGAAGTCCGTTTTGGCGTTTTGGTTGCGCTCGATGCCGGCGAATTGCGCCTCGAGCAGCGCGGGGATGTCCCATTCACCCGTCTCGTCGCGATCCAGATGGCTGAAGTACTCCTGATACACCGCCAGCTTCTTGTCGGGTTGGCGCAGCTGGTCGAGCATGGCGGGGTAGATCTTCTTGTGCAGAATGCCGCCGCAGCGTCCCGCAAATTTCGGGGCAATGGAGCTGCAGAGGAACTTGTTGACTTCCTGCCATTTTTTAATGTTGCGCTTGAGGCTGGAGGTGGCGGCATCGATGTAGCGGTTCCACACCTCGCCGTTGAGCGGCTGCATGGTGGCCGAGAGCTCCATGAGCTTGAGACCGCGCAGCGCCTGCCGCTGGCTGAGCATCATGGAGCCCATCGTGGCAATCATCTGGGCGTTGCGGGTGAGCTGCCCGTTTTGGTACATGGCCGTCATCATGGTCAGCGCGCTCCACGAGTTGTCGCCGTAAATGCCCCAGTGGGGATGGTGCTCTTCGGAGATGGAGTTGGTCGGGCGCCACGCGCCGTCGACATAGACGGCGTAGGCGCAGTGCCCCGGCTCACCCATGGTGAAGGCCGGCACGCCGTTGGCGCAGGCCGCCGAGGCGCCGAAGTGCGAGAGGCTGCCGCACACGCCGCCCACATCGCGCACCAAGTGCGAGTGAGCTCCCCCGTACACGGGCTTGAAGGGCGGGTAGTAGTAGGAGCCGAAGATGGAATCACCGAAGAGGTTGGTCGGCAGGTATTGCACCTGAAACGCCATGCCGAGGTAGGAGCGGACGGGGGCGGAGCAGTTGTCGCGCTGCCAGCGGAGGCTGTCCGGGGTGCCCCAGTCCATGTTGGCCTTCCAGCCCACGGGGAAGCGCAGCAGCCAGCCCGGCAGCTTGGCAAAATCGCCGTTGAGCAGTTGCCCGTCGATGCTCTCGGCAAAGTACTTGTAGCGCTCGCGGGCGAGGCGGTAGCTGTCCTGCTTGCCCTTGCCCTTCTTGCCGGAGCTGATGACGCTCATGCCATCGCGCTTGAGGATGCGGATTTCCTCGGCGGTGAGTTCCTTGCCCTCGCCGTACCATCCCTGGCGGGCGAACTCGGCGGCAATGGCACCCGCCACGCGGTTCTTGAGCGTGGCGCCGTTCTCGCCGGGGTTCGCCTCGGTGACGGTGTCCATCTCGGGATCGCACTGGCGCAGGTGGGCGAGAATCTGCGCGGCGGCATCGACATCCTTCAGCTCGCCGTCGTAGACGAACTCAGCCATCCACGGCAGATTGTTGAAGAGCGGGGTGAGAATTTGGCGCAACTCGTTGTTGCCCATGATTTCGCCCAGTTTCTTGGGGTCGGAGCGGAAGATGAGCTCCCACTGGGCGGTCGCCAGACGGATTTCGGGATCCTGCAGCAGCGCCAGCACCTCCTCCTGCGTCCCTGTTTTGATGCGGCTGCACACCTGCGAGGCCAATCGGCGCGCCAGCTGTTCCGGCTGGCGCCACGAGGCGGCCTGCTGCTTGCCCGTGTGCTGCGCTTCCTGCACGGGGGCGGGGGTGTCGTCTTTGGGCTCGTAGCGCACCATGTCGTCAGAGGTGTCCTCCTCGACCGCCGGCTCGGGTTCGGGCTCCGGCTCGGGTTCCGGCTCGGGTTCGGGCTCCGGCTCGGGAGCCTTCGGTTTGGGCTCAACCTTTTGCGGAACGGGTTTCTTGACGGGTTTGGGTTCCTCCTTCGCCCAGGGTTTGAGCACCCAAAGGACGCCGGCCGCGACGAGCACCGCCACGAGAATGAGTAAGTGACTCAACTTCATGTCTCTCTCTACCTATCAGAGCAGGTGTCAAAAGTCAAGCTCGAAGAAGAGCCTTTTCGCATTATTCGGCACGGCGCTTCGGTCGTTTCGTGCCGCATGGCAGAAGTCCCCTGCGGCGGGGTGCCGCAGGGGACTCGGAGGAAGGGGCGGGCGCTGAATCAGTTGTGCGTCTCGGCGCGCTGCACCTCGGCATCGCCGCGCGCCATTTGCCCGAGCACGCGGCGGTATTCCATCGGGAACACCTTGACGAAGTTGGGCAGCGCGTTGTCGAAATCGGCGAGGATGTCCTGCGCCCGCTGCGAGCCGGTGGCCTCGGCGTGTTCGCGGATGAGCCCGCGCAGGCGCTCGATGTCCTCGGGTTCGGTGACGGGGTCGAGGTCGATCATGTCGAGGTTGCAGTAGCGGTCGAAGAGGTGCTGCTCGTCCCAGACATAGGCGAAGCCGCCGCTCATGCCCGCGCCGAAGTTGTGCCCCGTGGGGCCCAGCACGACCACGCAGCCGCCCGTCATGTACTCGCAGCAGTGGTCGCCCGCGCCCTCGATGACGGCCTGTGCGCCGCTGTTGCGCACGGCGAAGCGCTCGCCGACCTGACCGCGGATGAACACCTTGCCGCCGGTGGCGCCGTAGAGCAGCACATTGCCCGCGATGACATTCTCGCAGGGGCGGTAGGGCGAGCCCTCAAAGGGCGTGATGATGATGGTGCCGCCCGACAGCCCCTTGCCCACATAGTCGTTGGCCTGACCCTCGAGGCGGATGGTGACGCCGTGCGCGAGGAAAGCGCCGAGACTCTGCCCGGCCGTGCCGCGGAGGCGGAGGGTGATGGTGTCGTCCGGCAGCCCGGCGTGGCCGTATTTCTTGGCAATGTGGTAGGAGAGCCGCGTGCCGACGGCGCGGTCGGTGTTGCGGATGGGCAGGGAGAGGCTCACGGGCTGCGCCGCCTCCAGCGCGGGGGCGACATCGGCCAGCAGGCGCTCGTCGAAGATGCTCTCGTTGTCGTGGCTCTGCTGGCGGCTGACCGTGTGGAGCGCCTGCCCCGTCAGGATGGCGGAGAAGTCGAGCCGCTGCGTTTTCCAGTAGCTGAGGGCGCGGTCGCAGCGCAGCAGGTCGGCGCGTCCCACGGCCTCCTCCAGGCTGTGCAGCCCGAGCGCGGCGAGGTACTCGCGCGTTTCGCGGGCGACAAACTGCATGTAGGTGACGATGTTCTCGACCTTGCCGCGGAACTTCTTGCGCAGGGCGGGGTCTTGGGTGGCGACGCCCACGGGGCAGGTGTTCTTGTTGCAGACGCGCGCCATGATGCAGCCCAGCGCAATGAGCATGGCGGTGGCAAAGCCGTATTCCTCCGCGCCCAACAGGGTGGCGATGATGATGTCGCGACCGTTTTTCATCAGCCCGTCGGCCTGCACGCGCACCTTCTCGCGCAGCCCGTTGAGGCAGAGCGTCTGGTGCGTCTCGGCCACGCCGAGCTCCCAGGGCATGCCCGCGTACTTGACCGAGGTGAGCGGCGAGGCGCCTGTGCCGCCGTCGTGGCCGGAGATGAGCACCATGTCCGCCCCGCCCTTGGCGACGCCGGCAGCCACGGTGCCCACGCCCAGCTCGGAGACGAGCTTGACGCTGACGCGCGCGGCGGGGTTGCTGTTGCGCAGGTCGAAGATGAGCTCGGCCAGGTCCTCGATGGAGTAGATGTCGTGGTGCGGGGGCGGGGAGATGAGAGTGACGCCGGGGGTGCTGTGGCGCACGCGGGCGATTTCCTCATTGACCTTGCCGCCGGGGAGCTGACCGCCCTCGCCGGGTTTGGCCCCCTGCGCGACCTTGATTTGCAGCTCGCGCGCGCTGGCCAGATACTCGGCGGTGACGCCGAAGCGCCCGCTGGCAATCTGCTTGACGGCGCTGTTCATGTCGTCGCCGTTGGGCAGGGGGGTGTAGCGGGCGGGGTCTTCGCCGCCCTCGCCGCAGTTGCTCATGGCGCCGATGCGGTTCATCGCGATGGCAATCATCTCGTGCGCCTCGCGCGAGATGGCGCCGAAGCTCATGGCTCCCGAGACAAAGCGGCGCATGATGCTCGCCTCGCTCTCCACCGCATCGAGGGGCAGGGGCGTGGCGGGGGCAAAATCGAAGAGCCCGCGCAGGGTGCAGAGGGTTTCCGCGCTCTCGTTGACCATCTCGGAAAAGACCTTGAACTGCGCGTAGTCCTTGTTGCGGAGCGACTTCTGGAACTGGCCGATGACCTTGCTCGTCCAGATGTGCTTCTCGCCGCCCTTGCGCCATTTGTAGAGCCCGGCGTTCTCGGGCGCGCCGGCGGGGTTGTACAGCAGCTCCTTCTTGCGGTTCAGGCGCGCGACGGCCTCGCAGCCGATTTCCTGCAGCCCGATGCCGCCGATGCGGCTCGCCGTGCCGGGGAAGTAGCGCCCGACCACCTCCTGCCCCAGCCCGATGGCCTCGAAAATCTGTGCGCCGCGGTACGAGCGCAGGGTGGAGATGCCCATCTTGGACATGGTCTTGAGCAGGCCGAAGTCCAGCGCCTCCAGGTAGTTTTCCGTGCCCTTGGTGGCGGAGATGTTGTCGGCGAGTTTGCCCTGCTCGGCGAGGTCGGCGATTGTGCCGAGCGCCAGCCAGGGGCAGACAGCGGTGGCGCCGTAGCCCAGCAGGAGGGCAAAGTGCATCACCTGCCGCGCCTCACCCGTCTCGGCAATGACGCCCGTGCCGGTGCGCACGCCCATGTCGCGCAGCTTGGTGTTGACGGCGGCAACGGCCAGCAGCCCGGGGATGGGCGCTTCGTTGCCCGAGAGCTCGCGGTCGGACAGGATGATGATGCGGTAGCCCTGGCCGATGGCCTTCTCCGTTTCGCGCTCCAGCTCGCGCAGGGCTTCCTGCAAGCCGTTGGGGGAGAGGGCGGAGAAGCCCGTGGAGAGGGTGATGCAGCGGAAGTCCGGCTCCTTGTTGCTCTTGAGGGCTTCCAAATCGCTCGGGGTGAGGATGGGGCGCGCCATCTTGATGAGTCGCGCCATCTGCGGGGTCTCGTCGAGGATGTTGGCGGGGTTGCCGATGAAGGTCGTCAGCGACATGACCAACTGCTCGCGGATGGGGTCGATGGGCGGGTTGGTCACCTGGGCAAACTGCTGCTTGAAGTAGTCGAAGAGCAGCTGCGGGCGCTCGGAGAGCACGGCCAGCGCGGCATCGTTGCCCATGGCGTAGACGGGGTCGTGCGCCGTGTTGGCCATGGGGATGATGAAGTGCTCGAGCTCATCCTGCGTGTAGCCGAAGAGCGTTTGGTGAGAGAGCAGCTTGGCCGGGGGGAGCTTGCGCGCGTCCACGCTGTCGAAGAAGCCGTGGATTTTGATGCGGTTCTCCTGGCACCAGCGGCGGTAGGGGCGGCGGCGCGCCACCTTGGTCTTGGTCTCGGCGTTGAAGGAGATGCGGTGCGTGGCGAAATCAATCCACACGATGTCCCCCGGGGTCAGGCAGCCGCGCTTGACGACGCGCGTGGGGTCGGTGTCGAGCACGCCCGCCTCGCTGGCGAGGATGAAGAGCCCGTCGTCGTGCAGCTCGTAGCGCGCGGGGCGCAGCCCGTTGCGGTCGACCAGCGCGCCGGCGCCCAGTCCGTCGGAGAAGCAGATGGCGGCGGGACCGTCCCAAGGTGCCATGAAGCCGCTGTGGTAGTCGTAGAAGCCGCGCAGATCCTCGCCGATGAAGTAGCGCGCACCGAAGGCCTGCGGCACGAGCATCATCATGCTGTGCGGCAGTGAGCGCCCGGCCGTGCGCAGCAGCTCCAGCGCGTTGTCCAGGCTCGCCGAGTCGCTCTGCCCGGCGGGGATGATGGGCAGCAACTTCTTGATGTCTGCGCCGAAGAGGGGGCTTTCGAGGTTGTCCTCCAGCGCGCTCATTTGGTTGAGGTTGCCGCGCAGGGTGTTCACCTCGCCGTTGTGCGCCATGTAGCGGAAGGGGTGCGCCAGCGGCCAGCTGGGGAAGGTGTTGGTGCTGTAGCGCTGGTGGACGATCGCCATGCAGCTCGTGAAGCGCTCATCGGCCAGGTCGGGGTAGAACTTCTTGATTTGCGGCGCCATCAGCAGCCCCTTGTAGACGATGGTGCGCGCGGAGAGCGAGGGGATGTAGAAGCGGTCGCCCAGCTCGGGCAGCACGGCTGCCACCGCGTGCTCCGTGCGGCGGCGCAGCACATAGAGGCGGCGCTCCAGCGCATCGCTGTCGAGCCCCTTGTCCTGCGGGGCGAGAAAACACTGCTCGATGCGCGGGGCGCAGCGGCGCGCCACGCGGCCGATGGCGTTCTCATCCACCGGGACGGCGCGCCAGCCCAAGAATTCAAAGCCCTCTTCGGCGGCCATCTCCTCTACCGTGGCGCGGCAGGTGGCGCAGGGCACCTTGTCCTTGGGCAGGAAGAACATCCCCA
>JBJEVL010000247.1:0-7228 GCA_051884335.1 Akkermansia sp.
GAGCCGCAGCACCGGCACCATCAACTTCATCGGCCATGTGCGCAACCCGCAGCTCAAGCTGCGCAGCGGCTCCGCCGTGCGCGTGCGCGCCAAGACCGATACCGTGAAGGACGCCATCCTCGTGCCCGCGCGGGCGCTGATTTCCGCCATGAACCACCGCTATGTGCTCGTGGTCAACCCTGCGGACAACACGCCCATCTGCCTCGATGTGCAACTGGGAGAGGAGCTGACGCTGCCCATGCCCAACGGCGACGGCAACACCGTCCCCATGCTCATGCAGGTCATCACCGGCACGGTCAAGCCGCTGCCCGAGCTGCTGCGCGAGTACGGCATCGAGCGCGTGAGCGATGCTCAGGTCATCGTTGAGGGCGGGCAGATGGCCGCGCGCTACGCCAAAATCAACGGCGGCATCATGGCCGCTGCCGCACAGGCTCCCGAAGCTGCCCGCCCCGCCATCCTCGCCAAGCGCGGCACCGTGGTGCCCGAGCCCTTTGTCTACACGGCTCCCGTGAGCACGACCCCGTCCGTGACGGCCAAGCAGAACTGACCCCCGCCATGAGTGCCTACTTCATCAAACACCCCGTGATTGCCACCGTTATCGCCGTGGTGACCACGCTGCTGGGCATCGTCTGTCTGGCGAATCTGCCCATCTCCCAGTACCCGGAAATAACCCCGCGCACCATCCAGCTCACGGCTCTCTTCCCGGGGGCGGATGCCAAGGCGGTGGCCGACTCGGTCGGCACCCCGCTGGAGCGCGAAATCTCCGGCGTGCAGGGCATGGACTACATGAACTCCGTCTCCTCGAACAACGGCGTGTACAACCTGCAGGTCGTGTTCAACCCCGAGACCGACCCCGACCTCGACCAGGTGTTCACCAACATGCGCTACGGACAGGCGCAGTCGCAGGTGCCGAACGAGGTGCTCAATTCCGGCGTCACCATCCGCCAGCAGCCGGGGCTGCCGCTGCTGCTCTTCTCGCTGCGCTCCACCGACGGCAGCTACAACTCCGTCGATTTGGCCAACTACGCGCAGGTCAAGATGGTCGACGAGCTCAAGCGCGTCGAAGGCGTGGGCGAGGTCACCGTCTACGGCGCCGGGCGCTACGCCGTGCGCATCTGGCTCGACACCGTGATGATGTCGCACTACAACATCTCCGTCGCCGAGGTGCGCGCCGCCGTCGCCGCGCAGAACATGACCAACCCCGGCGGCAAAATCGGCGCCGATCCCGTGCCCGACGGCCAGGAAAAAACCATCGCCATCCGCACGCAGGGCCGCCTGAGCCATCCGCGCGAGTTTGCCGACATCATCGTGCGCCAGCAGGGCGACGAGATTGTCTACCTGCGCGACATCGCCAAGCTGGAGCTCGGCTCGCAGGACTACTCCACCACCGGGCGCATCAACGGCGAAACCGCCGCTTCCGTGGTCATTTTCCAAGCGCCGGGCTCCAACGCCATCGAAACGGTCGACCGACTGGAAAAGACGCTCGCCCACCAGAGCGACATCATGCCCAACGGCATCACGGGCGAGATTTCGCTCGATGTGACCAAGGCCGTGCGCTACTCCATCGCGGAAATCCGCCACACCTTCCTCGAGGCCATTGTGTTGGTGGCGCTCGTGGTGCTGCTGTTCCTGCAAAACTGGCGCGCGGCGCTCATCCCGCTCATTGCCGTGCCCGTGTCGCTGCTCTCCACCTTCTGTGTGTTCCCGCTGCTGGGCTTCTCGCTCAACACCATCTCGCTGCTGGGCATGGTGCTGGCCATCGGGTTGGTGGTGGATGACGCCATCGTGGTCGTCGAAGCCGTGCAACACCATATCGACAAGGGGCTCAACCCCCGCATGGCCGCCTTTGCCGCCATGCAGGAGGTCTCCGGCCCCGTCATCGCCATTGCGCTGGTGCTCTCGGCCGTGTTCCTGCCCTCGCTCATGCTCAAGGGCATCACCGGCACGCTCTTCAAGCAGTTTGCCATCACCATCGCGGTGTCCATGCTCATCTCGGCCTTCAACGCGCTGACGCTCTCGCCCGCGCTCTGCGCCCTCCTGCTCAAGCCGACGGTTACCGACCCCACGCGCATGAATTGGCGCGACAAGCTGCGCTACTACACCATCGGCTATGTCTTCCGCGCGTTCAACCGCCTCTACGAAGGCAGCGCCAACATCTATGTACGCCTCTGCGGTGTGCTGGCGCGCAAGCTCGTGGTCTCCATGCCCCTGCTGCTGTTGCTTTGGGCGGCCATCTACCCGCTGAGCCAGCGCGTGCCGCAGGCCTTCCTGCCCGATGAGGACCAGGGCTTCCTGCTCTCCTGCCTCATCGGCAAGCCCGACTCCTCCCTGCAAGTGACCATGGAGCAGGCCAAGAAATACGAGCGTGTCCTTTGGGGGGGAGAACCCGGCAGCGACCCCGCCATCAAGCACGTCACCACCGTTGCGGGCATCAACATCCTCAACATGGTGCAGAACCCCGGTTGTTTGGTCGCCTTCGTCGAGCTGCAGGAGTGGAAGGACCGCCCCGAGACCGCTGCGCAGGTCTGCGCCCGCATTCAGGAGCGCATCAACAAGGCCACGCTGGACGGTATGCCGCTGGTGCTCATGCCCCCGGCCATCCCCGGCGTGGGCACCGCCAACGGTGTCACCCTCGTCCTCAACGACTTGGAGGGTCAGGGCGTCCCCTTCCTGTACGAGAATGTGCAGCGCTTTGAGGAAGCCGCCCGCAAGCGCCCCGAGGTCGCCCTCTGCATGGACATGATGATGGCCGACACGCCACAGAAGTTCGTGGCGCTGGACAAGGAGAAGTGCAAGTTCTACCAGGTCGACATCGCCGCCGCCAACGGCATCCTCGCGGCCTACAACGGCTCCTCCTTCATCAACTTCTTCAACGCCTTCGGGCAGCAGTGGCAGGTCTACATGCAGGCTCAGGGCGCCGACCGCACCAATTTGGAGAAGATGGACGGCTTCTACGTGACCAACGCCGCGGGCGAGCGCGTGCCCCTCTCGGCGCTGGTCGACATCCGCGACATTGCCGACACCGAGTTCGTCATGCACCACAACATCCACAACTCGGCCAAGCTCTCCGTCATGCCCAAGCCCGGCTACTCCACCCGCCAGCTCATGGAGGCCATGGAGGAGGTGTATGCCGAAACCATGGATCCCGCCAAAATCGGGCTGGACTATCAGGACATGAGCTTCCAGGAGAACAAGGTGCGCCGCTCCGTCAGCCTGGGCGTCATCTTCGCCATGTCGGCCGTCTTTGCCTACCTCATTCTGGTGGCTCTGTATGAGAAGTGGTCGCTGCCGCTCTCCGTCTTTATGACCGTGCCCATCGCCGTGCTGGGCGCCTACGCAGGGCTGGCGCAGATGCAGCTCGAGCTCAATCTCTACGCGCAGGTGGGTCTGATCATGCTCGTGGGGCTGGCCGCCAAGAACGCCATCCTCATCGTCGAGTTTGCCAACCTCGAGATGGAGCGCGGGCGCGATCTCATGACGGCCACGCTCACGGCTGCGCGCCTGCGCCTGCGCCCCATCCTCATGACCTCCATGGCCTTCATCCTCGGCTGTATCCCGCTCATGCTTTCGGGCGGCAGCGGCGCGCTGGCGCGCAACGCCATCGGCACCGTCGTTGTCATCGGCATGGGGGTGGCCACATTCGTGGGCGTATTCCTCATCCCCTGCTCCTACGTCTTCATCATGCGCCTCTTCCGCATTCGCTTCAAACTGAATGATCTGAAGGAGGATCCCGATGAAGTCGGCGCCAGGCAGTACCTCGCCGCCCATGAAAATGAAGGTCACTGAGAACTTTTTATTGACAACGATAGTTTCCAAACATAAACTTTCCAACAACGATAAACATATGAACCGCACCGCTCTTCTTTCCCTTGCCGCAGGAGCCGCGATGATCGCCGTTCCCTCCTGCTCGTTCGGTCCCGCGTGGCAACGCCCCGAGATGCCCGTTCCCGAGGCATTCCGCAACGCCGTTGCCTCGGTGGACAATATGTCCGACCTGCCGTGGCAGGAGGTGCTGCACGATGCCCAACTCCAGGCGCTGCTCAACGATGTGCTGGAGAACAACCGCAGTCTGGAAGCCATGCAGCACAATGTCAACGCGGCGCGCCACTATGTCACGGTGGCGGCAGCTCCGCTCTTCCCCTGGTTCGGCTACGGCGCCAGCAGCACCAAGGGCATGAACAGCAGCGGCGGCTCTGCCGTGGTGCACACCACCAGCACGACCACCAATCCCGGCAACATGCAGCTCTCGGCCTCTTGGGAGCTCGATGTGTGGGGCAAGACCCGCAAGGGCATTGAGGCCGCCATCGCCGATGCCGACGGCGCAGACGCATCGCTGGCTGACCTGCGTCTCTCGCTCATGAAGCAGGTCGCCTGCGGCTACCTGCAACTCATCATGCTCGATGAGCAGCTCCGCATTGCGCACGAATCCGTCGCCTCTTACCGCGAATCGCTCGAACTCTTCCAAAACCAGCTGGAGGGCGGTGTCGCCGACAAGCTGCAAACCTCCTCGGCACAGGCCGCCCTCGCTGCCGCCGAAGCGCAGGTGCCCGCATTGGAAAGCCAGATTATCGCTCTGGAGAACACCCTCTCGGCGCTGGCCGGGCGCGCTCCGGGCTCCATCCGCCGCAGCAACGACCTCATGGCCTTTGCCGAGGCGAGCGCCGTGGCTCCGGGCATCCCGGCCTCGGTGCTGGCTCGCCGTCCCGACATCCGCGCCAAGGAATATGCCCTGCGCGCGGCCAACGCGGACATCGGCGCGGCCATTGCCTCCTACTTCCCGAGCATCAGCCTGACGGGCGCTGCCGGCTATGCCTCGGCCGACCTGCGCCACGCCCAGTTCGGCAAGCACAGCGGCTGGGGCATCGGCGCCAACCTCACCGGTCCCCTCTTCCAAGCCGGGCAGCTGCGCGCCAACGAGCTGATGAAGCGCGAGGCCTTCCTCACCGCCAAGGCTGAGTACGAGGACAGTGTGTTCAACGCCCTGTCGGAAATCTCCACCACCCTGACGGAGCGTCAGAAGCTGCGCGCCATCATGCAGAAGCAGGAGGAAGCCGTCGCGGCCTATCAGGAGAGCGTCAAGCTCTCCAAGGCGCGCTATCAGCAGGGGCTCGCCGGCTACTACGAGGTGCTGGATGCGCAGAAGAGCCTCTTCCCCGCCCAAACGCAGCTCGCCGCCTATCGCTACCAATACGCCGCCTGCATCCCCACGCTGTACACGCAGCTGGGCGGCGGCTGGCAGCAGCCCTGAGCCGCGCAACAGCGTTTGAACCCCGCCAAAAAGCTCCTGTATGCCCCCTCAACGGGGCGGCAGGAGCTTTTTTTTGCGGGAGTTTGGTCTATCCGCGTGGTTTTTCTTGACCTGAGGCGAAAAAGTTGTATAATGCTGCACCGCTTAACTTCAAACGTTACCGAAAATCTTATGTCCAGAATCTGCAATATCACGTTTGCCATGCCGCATAAGGGCCGCCGCATTCATCGCTCCGGTCTTGCCAAGAAGAAGGGTGGTATCGGTCGTCACGTCACCAAAACCGTCAACCGCACCGTCTATCCCAACCTGCAGGAGAAGCGCATTTGGGTTCCTGAGCTCAACGGCGGACGCGGCGGATACATTCGCATGAAGCTTTCCTGCAAGGCTCTGCGCACGATCTCCAAGAACGGGGCTTACAACACACTCAAGAAGGCCGGCATCCTCGGCTGATTCCCCTTTTTTTGAACGGTAGGGCTGCGCCCCCTGTCTATGAATGCAACAGGATGGGTGTGTGCAGCCGAAGGGTTCATGGCGAACGCGGATGCACCGGCAGGATTGCTGTCCTGCTCAGATTCCCAAGCATTTACACGACAAAAATGACACCGCAACAGACCAAAATCGCGCTTCGTATCAATGACGACAACCTCAACCACCACCTTTGGAACAACCGAGGGGTGTGGTGGTGCCATGTGACGGTTCACAAGCCCGATGCCACCGCCGAGCGCCTGCGCTTCTCGCTCAAGACGCGCAATATCGAGAAGGCGCGTCGCCTGCGTGACCGCATCTTCGAGGATATTCAGCGCCACTTCGGCATTGCCGCCTGACAAGCGACCCGCACGTTCAATCACCGTTTCCACGCACCGAACCCCGCCCGGTTCGGTGCGTGTTTTTTTTTGGGCACACCCGCGCACAGGAGCAGCCTTGAATATGCTGTAGTCAAGAGTAATCGGCGCGAGTCCCTGAAAAGCCTGCAATAGGGGCAGGCTGAGCTGGGAAGAGAAATCCGCTTCCTTTGAGCATCAGAAATCGCAAGGCATTGACAGTGAGCATTTATCAATATCACAGCATATTCAAAGCTGTAGACTTGCGCACGCACATGCACCTACTCTCCGTTATTGTCCCCTGCTACAACGAGGAGGCTACGCTGCGCCCGTTCACGGCAGCGCTCAGGGAGCTGCGCCCACAGCTGCCCGAAATCGAGCTTCTGCTGATTAACGACGGCAGCCGCGACGGCACGGAGGCTCTCATGAGCGAGCTGGCGGCCGAACATCCGTGGATTCGCTACTACTCGTTCTCGCGCAATTTCGGCAAGGAGAGTGCCATTCTCGCCGGGCTGGCGCAGGCGCGCGGGGACTATGCGGTGGTGATGGATGCCGACTTGCAGGACCCGCCCGCGCTGCTGCCGGAGATGGTGCGTCTGGTGACGGAGGTGGGCTATGATTGCGTGGGTACCCGCCGCGTCAACCGCAAGGGTGAGCCGCCCATCCGTTCGTTTTTTGCGCGCCTGTTCTACCGGCTGATCAACCGCATGTCCGACATCCGACTGGTGGACGGCGCGCGCGACTACAAGATGCTTTGCCGCAGCGCCGTCAATGCCCTGCTGGACATGCCCGAGTACAACCGCTTTTCCAAGGGGCTGTACGAGTGGATCGGCTTCCGCACCAAGTGGCTGGAGTTTGAGAATGTCGAGCGCGTGGCGGGGGAAACCAAATGGTCTTTTTGGAAGCTGTTCAAGTATTCGCTGGAGGGCATCTGCGCGTTCAGCACGACACCGTTGATCTGGTCCGCCCTCATGGGGATGCTGATGATGGTCGCCGCGCTCGGCGGCATCGCGGCGCTCATCATCCGCGAGTACCTGTACCACGTTTCGGCCTACGGTTGGACCTCCATGGTCTGTTTGGTGCTGCTCATCGGCGGCATGCAGCTTTTCTGCATGGGTATCATGGGGCAGTACCTGGCTAAAACCTATTTGGAGACCAA